>DASQJS010000145.1:0-20776 GCA_035630995.1 Steroidobacteraceae bacterium
CCGCTGATCTCGGTGATCAACGGCGCGGAGAAGGCGTTCGGTGCACGGCTCGAAGTGACGCTGCCCGCCGAGGTCACGCTGGTGAGTGTGTCGGCGTCGAATGCCACCTGCAGCGGCACACGTGTGCTGAGCTGCGACTTCACCGAGCTCGATCCGCTCGCGTCGGCCACCGTGTCGCTGAACGTGCGCGGCACCGCCACCGGCAATTTCGTGAGCGCACTCAAGCTCACTGCCAGCAATGACAACAACACTGCCAACGACAGCCGCGAAGTGGCCGTCGATATCGCCGGAGGCGATCCGGCGGCGGTAAGTGATGGTGGCCGCAGCGGAGGCGGCGGCCGCATGGAGTGGCTGGCCCTGTTGTTGCTCGGCGCGATGGCCTGGCGTCGCACGAAAATGGGGTCAGGCACCCTTTCCTAGGAAACGGTGCCTGGCACCGTTTCCAGTGAGCGTCCCCATTTTCGTGCAGGCGCTTCACGCGCCGTTCTCGTGCTTTCACGCTCCTCGCTTGCACCACGAAAGCAACCTTCGGATTGTTTTTGAGGGGTCGTGCGTTTTTATCCACGCCCGCAATCGCTGAAATTCTTCCGCGATCTGATTGCGGCGAACGAATCCAACTCCGCGTGATCACGCGCAATTTCCAAGGTTGTTAGGCCGCGCATCGCGGCGCGCGGCGCGCGTGCGTCCGGCGGCTGGCCGGATTATTGCAACACTCAACTACAGCAAGAATGACCGGGTGATTGCCTGCTCCATATGCGGGCAGTCAGATGAATAAAACTTGATACCCAGGGAGATTTTTTCATGCATAAGAAACGTTGGACCGCCAACAGCTGGCTGCTACCACTGGCCTGCACGCCGGCGTTGCTACATGCACAGGATGCGGACACCGCCGCCACAGCTTCGACCACCGCCAGCGCCGCGATGACGATGGAGGCGTCGGAAGTTACCGAAACCGTCATCGTCACGGGCACGCGCGCCACGGGCGTCGACACGTTCAGCAGCTCATCGCCGATCCAGGTGCTGGACGCCGATGAACTGCAATCGGCCGGCAAACCCGACCTCATGAACGCACTGGCCAACATGGTGCCGTCGTTTACCGCGCAAGCGTTTGGCGGTGACATGGCCAACCAGACGCTGCAGGCGAAGATGCGTGGCCTGAGCCCTAACCACACGCTCGTACTGGTGAACGGCAAGCGCCGCCACACCACGGGCAGCCTCGCGATTCTTGGTGGCCCCTACCAGGGCGGCGCCGGTGTCGACCTCAACTTCATTCCCGTCGACTCCATCGACCACGTCGAAGTGCTCACCGAAGGCGCAGCGGCGCAATACGGCACGGACGCCATCGCCGGCGTCATCAACATCATCATGAAGAAGAAGCCGTCCGGCGGCAGCCTCAGCGTCTCGCAGGGCGGCAACTACGCCGGCGACGGCGAGACGAGCCAGTTCTCGGCCAACTTCGGGCTCGAGGCCAACAGCGGCTCGTACATCAACTTCGCGGCCGAGTATCGCGAGCACGAGCACACGAACCGCGGCGACATCGATCCGCGCGTCGTCGATCCGGCGAACGTCGATCCGGATGAAGGTACGTTCCCGAACACGAACATGCCGTTCGCGCCGGGCTACCCGTATCTCAACCAGATTTTTGGCGATGCGGCTTACGAAATAAAACTGCTGTCGATCAATGCGGGCATCCCCATCGGCGATGACACAGAGATCTACGCCACCACGACCGTTGGCGAGAAGCATGCCGCGTCGTTCGAAAACTATCGGCTCCCCAGCCGCGTCTCGTATACCGATCCGGACACGGAGGAGGTCACCTACTTCCGCCCGTACGGTTTCAGCCCGCGTGAAGAAACGGAGGAGACGGACTTCTCGGTCGGCACCGGCATCAAGGGCGAAGTCGGCACCTGGAACTGGGATGTCGCGACGACCTACGGCAAGGACGACATCGACATGTTCACGCGTGACTCGGCCAACGCGTCGCTGTACGCGAACACCGGGCAGACACCCGTGAACTTCTACGACGGCACGTACACGGCCACGCAATGGACCACGAACGCGGATCTCTCGAAAGAGATCGACATCGGCCTCGAGGAGCCGATGAACCTCGCATTCGGCGCAGAGTATCGTGAGGAAACCTGGGAAGCCGCTCCCGGCGATGAAGGCTCGCGATACTTCGAAGGCGGCCAGTCGTTCCCGGGCATCAGCCTGTCGGATGCCGGCGCGCATGACCGCGATGTCGTCGCTGCTTACCTCGACGTGGTGGTCGAGCCGCTGTCCGGCCTGCGCCTGGACCTCGCCGGCCGCTACGAGGACTACAGCGATTTCGGTGATGCCACGGTGGGCAAGCTGAGCGGCCGTTATGAAATAACGCCGTCGTTCGCGCTGCGTGGCACGGTCAGCAACGGATTCCGTGCGCCGACACTGGCCGAAGAGTACTACTCCGCGACCAACGTGGGACCGACCACGGCATTCGTGCAGATGCCACCGAACGCGGAGGCCACGGCCCTGCTGGGACTGGGCGCCGGCCTGCAGCCCGAGAAGTCGACCAACTACTCGCTGGGCTTCGTCTGGCGCAGCGAGAAGGCGATCGGGCTGTCTTTCGATATCTACCAGGTGGAAGTGCGCAACCGCATCGCGGCGACCAGCACGTTCTACGGCACCATCAATGGCGAGCTCTACTCGCAGGCCATCGTCGACGCCATCATCGCCAACGGCAACGTGCTCGATCCGGCGGTCGTGGAGGAAGGCGACACGGGCATCAACCTGTTCACCAACGGTGTGACCACGGAAACCCGCGGTGCGGAGCTGATGTTCGACTACAACACCGACCTGGGCAGTGCGAAGACCACGTTCAGCGTGACGGCGACCTATAACGAAACCGAAGTGACGAAGGTGCGTGAGACGCCGCCCGAGCTGGGAACGCAACCGCTGTTCGACAAGGTGGCGCTCTCGGATCTGCAGGACACGGCGCCCAAGTACCTGCTGAATTTCGGGGCGGTGTTCGAGTGGGACCGCGTCACGTTCAGCATCCACGAGATGATTTACGGCGAGTCATCGCAGTTCGAAAACGACGGTGGTGGAACGCCGAATCCGCCGCCCGCAGGTGCTCCCGAGCCGGACCCGAGCGGTCTGCGGTTCTACCAGACCGAGATTGGCGTGACGCCGATCACCAACTTCGAGGTGACGTTCCAGGCCATGGACGCGCTGGCGATCACGGTAGGCGCCACCAACGCGTTCGACGAGTATCCCGAGAAGCGCAATGACATGCTTCGCGAGATCCAGTTCAACAACAACGACAACAGTGCGGTTGCGGGTTATCCGTCGTTCTCGCCGTTCGGCATCAACGGCGCGTACTACTACGGCAAGCTTGTCTACTCGTTCTGAGCAAGTCAGGCAGGCAAAAAAAAGAGGGCGGGCAACGGTGCCCGCCCTCTCTCGTTTTCGAGTCAAACTACTTGACGAGCTGGACTTCGATCTCCACCAGCATGCCCGGCGCCACCAGGCCCGCGACCTGCACCGTGGAGCGCGCCGGCAGTTTCGGTTGCTCCTTGGTGCCGAAGAACTGTGTGTAGGCGGCCATGAAACCTTCGAAGTCCATGCGGCCACCCTTGGCGGGATCACCGACCAGGTAGACAGTCATCGCCACGACGTTGCCGAAGTCGAGCTTCATGGCGTCGAGCGACTCCTTGATGCGGGCGAAGGTGCTCAACGCCTGGGTCTTGGTGTCGCCCCAGTAAGCCGCCGTACCGGCCTCCGCCTTGGGGTCGAGCGGGGCGGGCGTGGTGCCGCTGTGGAAGATGATCGTTTTGCCGGCCGGCACCTCGACCGCGCGCGCGATCGGGAAAGTGCTGCCGCCGGGCAGCGGATGACGCACGACGTCGGCCGCGTGCGCCGCGCCGATCGACGCGAATCCGAGCGCGCAGGTGACCGCGGCACGCACGTGACTGGAACGATGTTGTCTGGTCATGGAGTCTCCTTAGTTAGAGCGGTGCCGGGCCGGGAAACCGGGAAAACTTTTTCTGGGCGAGTCGAAGAAAAGTTTTCCCGGTTTCCCGGCCCGGCACCGCACGTTTACAGCGTGTTGATGTAGGCCACGACATCTTTGATGGCCTTTTCATCGGGAAGTGTCGTAACGATAGCGCGCATCTGCGCGCCGTAGGTATCGCGTTCATCGGTGCCGCGCAGACCCTTCTGATAGTTGACGAGCTGCGCAACGAGATACCAGTCCGAGCGCGCCGCCAGCGCGGGCGAGTTCAAACTTGCATTGCCTTCGCCCTTTGCGCCGTGACAACTGGCGCAGTTCTCGTAGAGCTTCTTGCCATGCGCCACGTCACCCGTGATCGTCGGCGCGGGCCGCTTCGAATCGAGCTTGCCGATGAACTGCACGGCGGCGTCGAGTGTGCCTTCCGCTTTCAGGCGCATGCCCACCGGTCCCATCTCGTGTCCGGGCGCATCTTCGGCGGGCGTGCCGCGTGCGCCACTGGCGAAGTTCTCGAGCTGGCGCGCGAGATACCAGGGCTCCATACCCGAAAGTTTCGGTGCGCGGATTCCGTAGTTGCCGTTGGCATTGGTGCCGTGGCAAAGCAGGCAGTAGTCGAAGTCATTGCCGGCCGAGGCGCTGCCGGCGATCAGCGCCAGCGCGATACCCGCTGCGAGTGCGTTGCGCCGCTTCATGCTGCCACCGCCCCGGCGGCGCGTTCCCGCGCGTCGATATTCGCGATAGCGTGATGCGCCGAAGCCATCGCGCCCTCCTGCCAGCCCGGGTGATAACTCACCTGGTCTCCCATGAGGTAGTGGTTGCCCACCGGCGTTTGCAGGGTCTTGAACCATTTCTTCCAGAGCTCTTCATCCCATTGAGCCGCGCAGCCGAGCATGTGGTTCATCTGGTGCCAGGCGACGCTCACGCCGGTCTCGACGTAACTGCCATAGCCGGGATGAATTTTCTCGCCCTGCGCGATCGCGAGCTTGAAGCGTTCCGCCGGCGGGAGCCGCGCAAATTTTTCGCCGGCGTTCGGATCGAACGTGTACGCACCCAGCACCACACCTTTCTGCCGGTTGATGCCATGCGCCGGATACCACAGCTGCTGGATGTCCTGCAGCGTCCATGAAATGCCGCCGTAGATGCCTTCCTTCTCCCAGAACCGCTCCTTCATCTGGAATCCGATCTTGAAGAGTTTGCCGCGCGGAATGGCGGTGAATCCCGCGACGTATTCCTTCGGGAAATTGTTTTCGATTCCGGCGAGCAGATGCATCGGGATGCAATTGAGCACGTAGTCGGCTTTCGCCCTGACGTACTCGCCGTTGCGGCGGTAGGTGACCTCGACTCCCTTGGGGAGCACCTTGATCGACTGCACCTGCGACTCGAGCTGCACCAGGTGCCCGATCTTGCGCAGGAAACCCGCCGGAATGCGGTCCATGCCGCCGACCGGCTCCATCATCATCGCGGCCTGATCGTCCGTTTCGCCGAAGTTCATGATCATCATGTATCTGGATTTCAGCAGCTCACGCCCATCGAGCGGCTTCTTGAGCACATCCGGATTCGTGTAATCGTGTACCGCGAGGCCCGCGTTGCTCGAGCCGGCGTACTTGAAGCTCGGGTCGAGGTTTCCCAGGAACCGGACGTATTCGCGCAAACGTTCGTAATCATCCTTCGTCATCGGCGCCGCAAACTGTTCCGGCGTCATGGACTTGGACATGAGTTCCGCGACGAAGCCGCGCGAGTCCGTCATGTATTCGCGCGCGCGGACCGGTTTGCCGCCGAACATCGCGTCGTCCTGCACCCAGGCCAGGCGGTTGTCGTTGATGAATGGCGCGAGCTCGACTTCGAGCTCCTTGCAATAGTTGAGCAGCGCCTTGTGATGGCCTGGAATGCGCGCCGGGCCGCAATTGAAATAGAGATCGGGATCCTTGTCGAAATTGCAGACCTGGGGAAATCCGGTCTCGTCGATGCGATCGCCGTTGCGCAAAGTCATGTTGCGGCCGCCGGCGCGGAATGACGCTTCGAGCACCTGCACGTCGTAGCCCTTGCGCGACAGCTCGTAGGCTGCGGTGAGTCCCGAGATTCCCGCGCCGAGAATCAGGACCTTCTTCGGCTTCCTGAGAGTTCCCAGTTCGGGACGCTCCGCGTGTGCAATGGCTGGCAGCAACCCAAGGGCCAAGGCCGCGCGATATACCGTCGTCGATCCGCCGACCGCGCCTGCCATGTTGAGAAAGCCGCGGCGCGAGAGTTTGTTCGTCATGTTTTGATTTTCCACCAATCGGTGGTTTTAATTTGTTGCACTGAGCATACAAGTAATGTGCCAGCGCGAACTGGTCAATGAAGGCTTTCTGATCGGGAGTGAAGTTTTTCTTGGCCTTGCGGCTGCACCGCAGCGCGGCGGTCGCGGTGCGGCTGCTTCAGCGCAGGGCAGCATGATGTAGCAACCCGGTTAACGAAAACCATGAGACGAAACATCAAGACCCACCGGACGCACGAAGCAAGTTCCGATTCCCAATCTCCGATTTCCCAGCAAGCGGGATCGACGCACGACGTTGGCGCGTCAGCGCGTGAAGAAGGACAGGCTTCCGGCGCGAACATCGAGGGCGGCGCAGCGCGAGGCGATCAGCGCGCAGGTACTCTTTGGTGGTTCTTTCCTACCGTGTGAGATCAGCGTTTTATCTAATTGAGCGCTGACAGCTCAGGCGCGCCGCCTCGCGCAAGCGAACGCGAGTAATAGAAATGGTCTCCATTTCTATTACTCGAGCGCGCCCGAGAGTGAGCGTCGGAAGCCTGTCCTTCGTCACGCGCTGACGCGCCACCACTGAGCCCCGTCCCCTTTTGCCAGCAAATCAGGAACGGCCCCGAAGCGGGGCCTGTCCCCATTCAAAGCACGTCGGAGTTCGATACGAACGCGATGTGCGTGCCGTCCGGAGACCATGACGGCACGTTGATCGTGCCCTGGCCTCCGTATACGTAGCCGATCACCTTCGGTGGCGCGCTGCCGTCGGTCGGCATGATGCGCAGGTAGCAGTGCTTGTAGTACGGATGATCCGCCGCCGCGACATCCAGTCCATACGAAATGATGACGATCCACTTGCCGTCCGGCGAGATGTGCGGGAACCAGTCGTTGAACTTGTCATCGCGGGTCACGCGTTCCTGGGCGGTGCCGTCGGGCTTCATGCGCCAGATCTGCATCTGTCCCGAACGCGTGGAGTTGAAGTAGATCCACTGGCCGTCGGGCGAATACTCGGGGCCGTCATCGAGGCCGGGGGAGTTCGTGAGATTGATCTCCTTGCCGCTGCCGTCGGACGCGATCTTGTGGATATCCCACTCGAGCACTTTCGGGTCCTTCTTCGTCGGGCGCCCGGCGGTATAGGTCAGCCACTTCCCGTCGGGTGACCAGCCGTGCAGGTACGATGGTGTGAGCGGGGTGATGCGCTTCGGTATGCCGCCGCGCGTGGGTATCGTGAAGATGGTCGATTGCCCGCCTCCGGTGCTCTGGTCGCTGATCGCGAGCTGCGTGCCGTCGAACGACAACACGTGGTCGTTGTTGTTGCGGATGGCAAAACCGGTGTCGATGAGTGTGGGCGTGCGCGTGGCGAGATCGAATTTCCACAAGCGCCCGCGCGTTGCGGGATCGTTGCCGCTGGCGTTGTAGATCAGGGCGGAGCCGTCGGGCAGCCAGTTAGGCGCTTCGAAAGGCACACGCGACGTGTAGTACACATTGCGATGGCCGCTCGTGACGTTCATCACCTCGAGCCGGCTGCCGATGTAGTCGCGGTAGGGCTGGAAGCCGACCTTGACCGGCTTGATGACGCGCACGTGTCGGAACACTACGGTCTCTTTCACGTCCGGATTGTGCGAGGAGAGGAACAGGCCGACGTAGGCGTCCTCGGAGACGTTGGGCACATCCTTGATCTCGGCCACCTCGAAAGGTTCGCCAAATTTTGCGGCAGAGAAAATGAACACATTGCCGCGGCGCTCGAGCTGGATGACGTTCGCACCCTTCGCGGCCGGCATGGCGGTCTGCCCGGTGTCTTCGCCCTTTGCCTTGCGGAATTGCAGCGAGGTGAGCCCGTCTCCATGCAATGCCCCGTCGACGTAGGCCGAATCGAAATCGGCGATCGAGGTGCGCACCATGATGCCGGCCTTGCGATGCGGATCCACGCCCTTGCCCTGGAACTCCACCTGCGCCTGCACGATGAAGTCGCCCTTCATGCGCCGGTAGGCAAACTGGAATTCGTCGCGCTTCGCCCAGATGTTCACGCCGCCTGCGCTGAGCGTGTACACCTGCGATGCCGCGTTCCAGGTGGAGTAACCCGCGATCTTGGGCGAGCCCACGTCCGCGTGCGCCTCGAAATCGCCCAGCGGGCCGCCGTTGGGTGAGGCCACGACAAGTGCCGGCAATGCCAGCGTCACTAACAACCATGCAGTTCGTTTCACAGTTCCCCCTCGTTGAACGCCCACCGATTGTTACAGGGAAATGAGCAACGTCCCCATTTCCTACGACTTAGGTCGCAGCCAACAGGGTGCCGGGTGGGGAAAGTGGGGAGTGCCACACTCCCCACTTTCCCCACCCGGCACCGTCTATCTAGCGAAGCAGGGCGGTGGCGGTCCACAGCATGGGTGCCTGTCCATGCGTATCACCCGTCACGCGCGGGCGATTCAGGTAGTGCTGCAGGTCGTTCCTCTTGCCCGTACCCACGCACACCTCACGCAGCAGGCCTTCGGGAGTGAGGTAGCCGACGAGCGCGATCCACGCCTTGCGCGCCGCGGGACCGTAAGTGTCTTCGGCCAGCCAGCCGTTCTTCACGCCCGTGACGAACGCATACGAGAACATGGCCGTGCTCGAGGTTTCTTCCCAGCTTTCCGGGTGATCGATGAGCTGGCGCCACATTCCGTTGTCCGCCTGGTGGGTGAGCAGCGTGGCCATCATGCGGCGATAGGCCGAGAGCACCGTCTTGTACGATTTGTGCTTCGGCGGCAGATCGCGCAGCAGTTCGGCCATGCCCACGGCGACCCAGCCATCGCCGCGCCCCCAGTAGAACGGCACGTCCGGCGCGTGGAAAAAGAGACCATTTGGCTGTTGCAGCTTGGCGAGGTACGCGACCATCGAGCGTGTGGCGCGCTCGAGATACCTGGAGTCAGCTGTGGCGCGAAATGCCGCGAGCTGCAGCGCGGTGATCATGTACATGTCGTCTATCCACCAGCGCGTCTGGTAGGAAAGACCATCGGGCAGCGGCCGGTCCCATTGCGCGTCGGCGAAGGCCAGGCCCATGACGCGATAACGAAAGCGCGCGTCCTGCATGTACAACTCGAGCGGTAGCGAGCCGAATACCGTGCCGTCGACGTGATCGGCGCGCGGCACGAGCGTTCCGTTGGCGGTCAGGAACGGATCGAAACGATCGACGAGGCGCTTCTTCAGGTCAGCGTCTTTTGTGAGGTTCGCGAACTGCAACGCGCCGGTCCAGGTGGCCACGTGCGAATAGTGCAGCGCCTGCGGGCCGTGGCTGTTCATCTCCATGTTTGGCGTGGGGATGAATCGCTCCGCCACGCGCTTGCCGACTTCGGCGGGCGCGGTGCCGGCCGGCCAGTCGGTGAAATACTTGTCTTGTGCGCCAGCCGCGGACGCGAACACGAAGGCAAAGGCGATCATCGACGTCTTGAAGAACTTCATTTGCTGGCACTCACGGAGATAACGAGGGGCTTTTGCGCTCGCGCGGCAAAATCCTTCACATAGGTTTCCCAGGCGACGCGGCCTTCGAACTGACCACTCTTCGTCCATCCCGCGCCGGTGAAATAGCGCAGCGGTACTCCGTCGATGGCCTTGACCAGCAGCAGGTTGTTAGCGTTGCCCTTGCCGCCCGGCGCGTCCTCGTGCGCAAAGCCCGCCGGTGTCGCGTCGTTCGCGAGGATGACGGCAATGCCGAGTCCGCCGTCCTTGTTCTCTTCCCAGAAACTCATCCAGCGCCCGTCGGGATCCCTGGTGAGCACGGCCGCCGGGAAACCCGCTGCCTGTGGGTGCTCGCTGATGCCGATGCCGACCATCGACTCGTTGGCCGGGAAATCGAAAACGCTTTCCACTGCATCGAAATTGCGGCCGCAGTCGACGGTGAAGCGTTTGGTCTCGACGACCTGGCCGGCGGGGCCGACGTCCCAGGGCGCGTAGCTGAGTTTGAATGCCGCTCGCTGGGGTCCGTTCGAGAGCACTTGCGCGTTCACGAAGTTGTCGGAGGTCCACAATTTCGCGCCATCCCAGACGCCCGTGCCGCCGGCGCCGCGCGAGCCGCCGATGCTGTACAGGTCGAGGCCTTCGCCTTCCTCGTCCTTGTGGAACTGATCGTGACCCTTGGCGTACCAGCGATCGAGAATTGGATAGCTGACGCGCTTGGCCCAGACGTCGATGCCGCTGCCGCGCAGGCGTTCACCACCCGCGCCCGGTGAATTGAGCGCCAGGCCATACATGCGGTGCGCGATGCGATCGTTTTCCCAGGCCATGTCGTCGAAGCGCTCGGGCACGAGACGCGCGTAGACGCACGGCGTGAGCGGCGCCGAGGCGGTGGACAGATTTTCCAGCGTGAACGTGGCGCGCTTTTCACCCGCCGCGAAATCGTAGGTGAACACCAGCTCGTCATAGGACGCGCCGCGATGGTCGTGTTCGTAGTTGGTGATCTGCGAAGGAATCACGCGGCCTTTCGAGTCGCGCACCACGAGGTGGTACATGCGCGCCTCGGGCATGACGGCAGCGACCTGCGTGAATGGAACGGAGATGATTTCACGCGGGCGGGCCGCGCCGAGGTCGTGCGTGACAGCGATCGTGGCGCCGGCAGCGAACACGTTCGAACTCAGCGCGGCCAGGGCCACGCCCAGAGAGATCAACTTCATGTTTCCCCCACCGGCCACGGCCGGAATGATTTTCGCTCGGCCGCGATTGTCGCCTATTCGGGGGCGGTTGGGTTCGGTGCGTGCCTACGGCACCACGATCGTCGGATCGACCACAGTCCAGAACGCCCATTTAGGATCGCGGGCCGTATCGAAGAGCAGCGGACGGTTGGTGCGTGCCACCGGATAGGTGTTGAGCCAGGTGTGATTGTCCGCGATGCCCCAGAAGCTCACCGACTGCACGCTCGGGCGGTTGAACGCGTTGAACAACGCGCGATACAGCGTCGCCTGCTGGGAGAGCACGCTCTGCGGCGGGTTCGCGCCAAGGTCGGCGAGGCAGGGCGGAATGGTTTGCTGCGAGTAACAGGTGCCCGGGTCGGCGTAGATGGACACGTCGAGCTCGGTCACGTGATTGACCAGCGTGCTCGACATGGCTTCCACCGCGGTGAATGCCGCCGTGACCTGCGCCACATCGGCGCCCAGTTGCAGATGGAACTGGTGACCCACGCCGTCGATGGGGACGCTGGCATTGATCAGGTCCTGCACGATGCTCATCACGTTTGCGCGCTTGCCAGGAAGCTCGGTGTTGTAGTCATTGAGCATGAGTTTCATGCCGGGGTTACCCAGTTGCGCGCGAACTTCGCCGGCAATCCGGAACGCGTCAATCACGTATTCGCCGCCGGGTCTGCCGGCGAGCAGATAGGCCTGGTACCACACACTGTCCTGGCGGTACGGGTTGGTGGCGTTCGGCGTGTCCGTGGCCGCTTCGTTGACGACGTCCCACGCATAGACCTCGGGATAACGCTGCATCACCGCTGTGATGTAGGACCGCAAATGCTGCTGCACGGAAGCACGGTAGCTAGGCGGATTGTTGAGGTCACCAACGAACAGCCAGGTTGGCGCGCTCCGATGCCAGAGGAGCGTGTGCCCGCGAAGCCGGATGCCGTTGGCAACGGCAAAGTCCGCGATGATGTCGGCCTGCGTGAAGTTCGGAGTCGGTGCCGGCTGTGCCGGGGAGCTGCCCGGCTGGTTCGGCCAGATGGAGAGGGGCTTCATCGCGTTTTCGGCCGTGATGCTGCTGAAGTGCTTGAGCAGCAACGCGGAGTCCGCGTTCGTGGTGGACGCGGGTTCGATGGCCGCGCCGATCGGAAAATTGACGACGCCGTACTTTGCGGCGAGGACGGTCTTGAGCGCCGGCGCGCTGCCCGGGCTGGGCAGCCCGGTCGGGGGAGGTCCACCACCACCGGGCGGCGGAGTGAATGGTTCGTCGCCACCACCACCACAGCCGCCGAGAAGGGTGGCCGCTACCGCCGCGCCGAACAGAACTTTCCGCATCATTGAATCCTTTCGTACCTGGTGTGGTGGGCTCGATCCTGACTCAGTTGCAGTCGTCAATTCGTGGAAAAGTGTCATCGCGCGCAAGTCGTCGCGATAGACCTTGAGATCGACGGCGCGCCAGATGAGTATCTGGCGAGTCCAGACATGGGAGGGGGCGATGTTACAGCGAATGGCCGGGCGGCTGGCATTGGGAATGGTTGTGCTGGCTGCAGCCTGCACGTCGAAGGCCGAAGAGCCGTTGATGAGTGGGATATTCGTCGAACACGCCGTGCTCCAGCGCGACCGGCCCATCGCGGTGTTTGGCCGCGCGGCGGCGGGCGAAGAAGTCAGCGTGACACTGGCGGGTGCTTCAGCCAGCGCGAAGGCCGATGCGAAGGGCGCGTGGTCGCTGACGCTGCCCGCGATGTCCGCCGGCGGTCCGCACACGCTCACGGCGCGCAGCGCGTCGCGCACGCAGACCGCGAGCGACGTTCTCGTCGGCGACGTGTGGCTGTGCTCCGGCCAGTCGAACATGGAGTGGCCGGTGCGCGCGACGCTCGATGCCGGCTCCGAAGTGGCGCTGTCGGCCAATGACCGCATTCGCCAGGTGACCATTGCGCGGGCGATCAGTGCGGCGCCGCGGACGGACTTCGACCAGGTGCTCGAATGGAAAGTGGCGGGCCCCGCCACCACGGAACACTTCTCCGCCACCTGTTACTACTTCGTACGCGAGCTGCAGAAGACCGTGAACGTGCCGCAGGGAATCATTTCCTCGAACTGGGGTGGCTCGCGCATCGAGCCGTGGATGAGCGAGCAGGCGCTGCGCGGAGTCGATGGTTACCAGGCGCAACTCGACTTGTTAGGCCAATACCGTTCCCAGCGGCCGCTGGCGTTCCAGGAATGGGGGGAAAACTGGCAGAAGTGGTGGCTCGGGCAGCACGCGGTGACCAGAGGTACGCAACCCTGGGCAGTGAAGGGCGACTCGACCGCGTGGCAACCCGCGCCGGCGGCGCTGGGCTATTGGGAAAACTGGGGCGTACCTGCGCTCGGTCGTTACGACGGCCTGATGTGGTTTCGCGCGCATGTGAAGCTGAGCAAAGCGCAGGCGCAAGAAGCCGAGCGGCTGTCGTTGGGTCCCGTGGACGACGTGGATGTGACCTGGGTGAACGGCCGCCCGGTCGGCAACGGCTTCGGTGACGAGGCGCGCGTGTATGCGTTGCCGCCGAGTGTGTTGAAGGCCGGTGACAACCTTGTCGTCGTGAACGTGCACGACTTCTGGGGCAACGGCGGGTTTCATGGTTCCGCGGATCAACGCGCGCTGTTGTTGGCCGACGGCACGCGCGTGCCGCTGACGGACTGGGAGTACAGCGTCGCGCCGTCAGGATTATGGCCGCCGCATGCGCCCTGGGAGTCACTCTCCGGCGTCAGCGTGCTGTACAACGCCATGATCGCGCCTCTCGGAAAATACGGCCTGCGCGGCGTCGCCTGGTATCAGGGTGAGGCCAACGCCGGCCTCGACGATGCGCGCAAATACCAGGCGCTGCTCGCGGCATGGATGGCGGACTGGCGCCGGCAGTTCGATGCGCCGCTGCCGTTTCTCATCGTGCAGCTCGCCAATTTCGGGCCGTTGTCAAAGATGCCGGTAGATAGCGGCTGGGCGCAACTGCGCGAGGCACAGCGCCGCGCGGCGGTGGCGGATGGCAATGCGGCGATCGCGGTAACCATCGACATCGGCAATCGCGATGACATCCATCCGGCGAACAAGCAGGACGTGGGCCGGCGGCTGGCACGTGCGGCGCGCCAGGTCGTGTATGGCGAAAAAATCTCGGCGTACGGTGCGCGGCCCAGGTCGGCGACGCGCGCTGGCGGTGAGGTTGCAGTCACGCTGGATGATTTTGACGGCAACCTGCTGGTGGTCGGGGCGAAAGACCCGACCGGCTTCGAGCTGTGCGGCGCGGCGCAGGAGAGTTGCCGCTTCGTGCGCGCGCAGCTTGCCGGGGGCGGCAAACTACTGCTGGCCGATGCCGCGGCGGCAACGCGAGTGCGCTTCTGCTGGGCAGACAGCCCGTTGTGCAATCTCTACGACAGCACGGGTCTGCCGGTGGGGCCGTTTGAGATGGCCATCCAGTAAATGGGGTCAGACCCCATTTACGCGAGCGAGACGGGCCGCCCTTTCTTGATCGACTCGTAGATAGCCATGAGGAACCTGACGTCGGCGAGCCCCATCTCACCCGACACCTTGGTCGGCCGCTTGTTGATGATGCAATCGGCAAAGTCATCGAGTTCGGTGGCGAACTGGTCGGCGACCGGGAAATTGATCTCGGTGCCGTCGCTGCGTTTTCCACGATTGCCGTTGTAGAAATACGCGGGGTCCATCGCGAACCAGCCGCGCGTGGTGGCGGCGCGGAAGCCGGCGAGGCCGCTGGCAGAGTAGGTGGAGACGCAGTTCGCGACCACGCCGCCCGGAAACTTCGACTGCCAGAGAATGGTTTCGTCGACGTCCTTGAACTTGACGGTGTCGGTCTTGATCTCGGTGGCGTTGACCCAGATGGGGTCTTCGCCGGTGAGCATGCGCGTGGTCTGCAGGCAGTAGATGCCCACGTCCATGAGTGAGCCGCCGCCGGCGAGCGCGCGATTCAGGCGCCACTGCTTCGGATCGCCGATGGGGAATCCAAAGTTGGCGTCGATGATCTTGACGTCACCCAGCACTTTTTCACGCGCCAGCCGGATGCACTCGAGATGGTTGGGGTCGAATTGCAGGCGGTAGCCCACGCCCAGCATTTTCCCCGCCTTCTTGCAGGCGTCGAGCATGCGCTGCCCGCGCTCCACCGAAATCTCCAGCGGCTTTTCGCAGAACACGTGTTTGCCGGCGGCGGCCGCGGCGAGCGTGTGCTCCATGTGCAGCGCGTTCGGCGTCACCACGTAGACGATGTCGATATCCGGGTTCGACGCCATCTGAGCCATGTTCTGGTAGCTGTAGACAGACTTGTCTGACAAACCGTACTTCTTCTGCCACTCCACCGCCTTCGATGGCGTGCCCGTGACGATGCCCGCCAGGCGGCAGTTGCGTGTCTTCTGCAGCGCCGGCGCGATCTGGTTCGTGGACAGGCTGCCGAGCCCACAAAGCGCAACGCCTAACTTGCGGCCCGCCGCCTGTGTGTTGCCAATGCTGCTGAGCAGCGGCAGGGCGGCGAGGGCGGCTGTCCGTGTAAGAAATTGGCGGCGATCGGTTTCGGACATGACTGATCCTTGCAAAGGCGGGGTTCGGAAAGGCCTGCGAGTCTAGCCGAACCCACATACCGGTCGTATCGTCCCAAAGTGCTGTCGCAAGGAACCGCGGACTCACTTGCCGTTACTCAACCATTGCGTGAGTACGACACACAAGGGACTGCCGTGACTATTCAATTCAACGAGTTGCTACCCTCCAGGCGGATTCTTGGTCTGTCGGTCGTGCTGGCACTGGTCAGCTGCACCGCAGGCGATGGAACGGGACTCGACGCAGGTGGTCGCCCGATTCCTCCCGGACCACCTGCCAACAACGACTTCCAGCAGATCCAGGACACGATATTCGGGCCGATCTGCAGCGGTTGCCATCAGGGCGCGAATGCGCCGCAAGGGCTGCGGCTCGATGCGGGCAATAGTTACGCGTTGCTGGTGAATGTGGCGAGCGCCGAGGTGCCGGGCCTCATGCGCGTCAACCCCGGCAATCCGGACACCAGCTACCTGGTGCAGAAAATTCAAGGCAACGCCGCCGTCGGCGCTCGCATGCCGGCGAACGGTCCGCCGTATCTCTCGCAGACGCAGATCGATCTCGTGCGCGGCTGGATTGCCGCGGGTGCACCGCAGAGCGCGGCGCCCGCCGATCAGCTGGTCGTCGTCAGCAGCATTCCCGCCGTCTCGGAGCAGGCGGGCGCGGGTCTCGGCAAACTCACCATCATCTTCAATGGCGATGTGGACAGTTCGCTCGCGAACGGCAACGCGTTCGAGTTGCGCGATGCAAACGATCGGCTCGTCAACGCCGCCGTGCGTGTTCCGTCCGGACGGCCGAACGTGGTCGAAATTACGACGCCGCAGCCGCTCGCGGCCGGCAGCTATCAGCTGGCGATCCTCGGTGACGGACCCTCGCCACTCGCCGATCAGTCCGGTCACGTGCTCGACGGCGATGCCGATGGCAAGCCCGGTGGCGATACGCTCATTCCCTTCGACGTCAAAGCCATCGCCAAAGAAGGATCCGTCCGATGATGCGCCTAACGACTTTACGACTCGCAGGCGCGCTCGCGCTCGTTGCTTTCGCCAGCGCGGCGCAGGCGGAACCGTACCTTGCAGCGCAGATGGGTCTGAAGTGCGTGCAGTGTCACGTGAATCCCACGGGCGGCGGCATGCGCACGGTGTTCGGCAACGCGTTTGCGCAAACCCAGCTCGCGGCCAAACGCCTGGGCGACGAGGGGGACATGTGGACCGGCCAGGTCATGAAGTTCCTGTCGGTGGGTGGCAACGCTCGCGCTAACTACAACTTCACGGATGTTCCGAACCAGGAAAGCTCCAACGACTTTGCAGTCGAGGAGGCGCGCGCCTACCTGGACTTCGGCGTGATTCCAAACCGTTTGTCGGTATACATCGATCAGCGTTTCGCGCCCGGCAATTCCACCAACCTCGAAGCCAACATCCGTTACTGGATCAGCGAGAACAGCGTGTACGTGAAGGCGGGGCGCATGTACCTGCCGTTCGGCTACCGCTTCGAAGACGACAACGCGTTCGTTCGCCAGCTGTCGGGCATCAACATGCAGGCGCCCGACGAAGGCGTCGAAATCGGGTTCGAGAAGGGATCGTGGAGCACGCAGTTCGCGATCAGCAATGGAACCGCCGGCGCTCCTGAAGTCGACAGCGGCAAACAGCTCACCGCACGCACGGAGTACGTCGGCTCGGCGTGGCGCGCAGGGGTGAGCGCGGTGGCCAACGACACGGATGCGGGCGATCGCATGGGCGGCAGTGTCTTCGGCGCCTATCGTCTGGGTCCGGTCACCTTGCTTGGCGAGGTCGACTACTTCGATGACGACAGCATCGGAGTCGAAGGCCGGAAGTTGATGGCTTCACTCGTCGAGGCCGACTGGAAGCTTCGGCAGGGCCACAACCTCAAGCTCACCTACGAATGGCTCGAGCCCGATGACGATGTGGACGAGGACGAGCAGACGCGCACCAGCCTGGCGTACGAATGGTCGCCTATCCAGTTCGTCCAGTTGCGCGGTGGAGTCCGGTTTTACGACGGCATCCCGCAGAGCGACCTGCAAAACCGCACACAGGCATTCCTGCAGCTCCATGGGTTCTTCTAGCCGGCTAGCTAGGGGAGATGACGATTCTTCCCTCGTTCTTTGCAACGACGTAGGGGTTTCGCCCGGCAACGATCTGGAAGAACGCTTTCACGCTGAGCTTCAGCAGGGATACGTCGAGGTGGCGAAGCTGCAGCAGCGACAGGCCGATGATTGACCAGCACAACCAGAGAGTCGTGATCGTGGCGTTCGAGAAGCGGGCCCTGACAAAGTAGTGCAACGCCAAAATGCGGCGATAGTAGGCGACCTTTCGGTTGACCCTGTTGTCCTGCTCGCGATGATGCAGGGCGTAGGTGCTGTCGATGACGTCGATGCCGTTTGGAAGTCCCAGTGCCACGCCGTAGTTATCGCCGATGCCCCCGGGGTCGAGCACCGGGTCGTAGGGCGACGACAGGAGAAACTCTCTCCGTACGAGGTCTGCGCCAAGAGAATAGAACCTGGTGGTCAGGAAAGGTCGCTGCCATTGTGTAATGAGAGGCCACCCCGCAAGGCTCTCCCTGTTACCTCTTTTCCGATACCACTCCTTCATCCAGGCGAGGACAGGCCGTGTAAATCGATTCGTTTTCACGCCGTCGATGGGCCCCCAGACCGAGAGCTGAAATACGAAGTGATAGAGCGCGGTGGAGAATCTCCGGGGTGGGTATTGGTCGACCCAGACTCCGCTTTCGAGCTGCCGCAGTCTTCCCGCGACAGCGCCGCATCCGGGATGTTTCGCAACATGGTTTGCCAGATGCTGAAGATGGTCCCTGGGCAATTCGATGTCGTCGTCGCACAGGAATATCCAGTCGCTTTTCGCAGCTTCGATTCCCTTGTTTCTCTGGATGCATACCGAGGGCGCCGACGAGAGCAATATCAACGGCAGCGTATGAAACTCACTTGCCAGCGCTTTTGCGTCATGGAAGCCCTCATCGCTGGCATCGACGACGATGACTTCGGCGGGTGGCGACGTCTGTTGGGCCAACGACGAGAGCGCGTTGCGAACCCGTCCGGGACGATTCCTGGTAGGAATGACCACACTGATGTCCACTACGCATTTCCTCGTGCTACGCGGCTGTACCCGTGGCGGATAGTACTTTCAACACCCGGGCGAGTTTCAGCAAACACTCGCGGGCCGCGGGGAACCGCCTCGAGTTGTCGCGGTACTCATCGGGATGGCTGGCGCGCCCGAGGTCGGCACGCAGCTCACCACGCGATTGCTGCGACGTCGACGCATTGCGTGGGCCCTGGGCGGAGGGCTAACTTCCGTCCACAGGGAGCGAGACGCAATGGATAAGCCTGTGCAGTCGCAACCGGCCGCTTTCGATTCCATGGCCAAGGGTTACGACGCGGAATTCACCGCGTCGGTTCTCGGTCGTGTCCTGCGCCCCATGGTCTGGGAGAGGTTCGCAGCCTGTTTCGCGCCCGGGTCGTCGTTGCTCGAGCTCGGCTGTGGCACGGGCGAAGACGCCATCCACCTGGCGAAGTCGGGTCACCGCGTATTGGCCACCGATGCTTCGGCTCAAATGGTCGACTGCGCGCGCCGCAAGGCTGAGGAGGCCGGTGTCGCCGATCGCATCCGGTTTCAGGTCGTGCCCATGGAGTCGCTGTCCGCGGTGCTCGGTACCGAAGTCTTCGACGGTGTGTATTCAAATTTCGGCGCCGTGAACTGTGCGCCGGACCTCGCGGCGCTCGCAGGCGTATTGGCGCCGCGGCTCGCGCCGAATGCGCCGCTCGTCTGGGTGATCATGGGCCGCTTCGTCCCCTGGGAGATGGCTTGGTATCTGTTGCGCGGTGACCGTCGTCGCGCGTTTCGCAGGTTTCACCGCGGCGGAAGCGAGTGGCGCGGTCTGACTATCCACTACCCCACGCCTGGCAATTGCGCGCGCCGCCTCGAGCCGCATTTTGTTGTCAACGTGGCGCGGCCGCTCGGCGTGATATTGCCGCCGAGTTACGCCGCGGGCTGGCTCGAGCGGACTCCACGAATGCGTGCGTGGCTGTCGCGCCTGGAGCGCACATTGTTCGAGCGGGCGCTGGGAGCGGGCTTGAGCGATCACTACGTGCTCGAAGCACGCCGCGCTGCATGAAGACATTCCGCGCATTCTGGACATTGCTGCCGCCGCAACTGCGGCGCCGCTGTCTTGCGCTTTTCGGTCTGGCGCTCGCCATGGCGGCCACCACAGTCGCCGGGCTCGTGTCCGTGATTCCGTTCTTCCAACTGCTTTCTGATTCCGAGGCCACCCCCACGACGCGCTGGCTGCATGGCATTCGCGCCACGCTCGGCATTGCCGATGAGCGGGTGTTCCTCGCCGCCACGGGTGTGGTCTTCGTGCTCACGCTCATCGTCGCCAACGTCATCAACTACTTCGGTACGCGCAGCATTCACTCCTTCGCGCTGGGCGCTGCCGACGCCATCCGCGTGCGGCTATTCGGCGTCTACTTGCGCAGCGACTATCTCTTCCACACCCGTCACGATGGTGCGCGCCTCGGCAACGACGTGTTGCACGAGTCAGACCGTATCATTGTGCTGGCAGCCGTCTTCTTTCAGGCCGTCACGGCGACGGGCGTGGTGGTGCTCATCGCGGTGTCGCTGATCATCATGAATCCCTGGGTGTTGCTCGGGACATTGCTCGTGTTCGGTTCAGCCTACGCGCTCATCTTCGCGCGGTCGCGCAGACAGCTCCGGGTGAACAGTATCGAACTCACCCGCGAGTCGGCGCGCCGCGCCATGGTAGTGAGGCAGGCGTTCGCGGCCATCAAGGAACTGCTCGTGATGCGACTCGATGCGCCGTTCCAGCGCCAGTTTGGTGAGGCCACGGCCCGGGTGTCGCGGTCGCTGGCCCATACGAACGCCATCGGCCTGCGACCGAAGTATGTTCTCGAATGCCTCGCGGCCTTCGGGCTCGTCACCGTCGCGCTCGTGCTGCACGTCCAGGAGGGTGCCCCGTGGCTGCCGCAACTCACCTTCCTGGCGCTTTGCGCCTATCGGCTGTTGCCGAGTCTGCAGCAGCTCTTTGTGGGCCTCGTGGCCGTGCGGGCGCACCGCGACGTGCTGTTCAGAATGTTGAAGAGTGTGGAAGAGGAACCTGCATCGGGCGGTGCGGTTTCCGTGCCGAAGCTCGAGGGCGCGCCAGCACGCGACATCGTGTTCGAAGACGTCACCTTTCGCTACGGAGCCGAGGCGCCCGCCGTGTTCGAGCATCTGAATCTGCGTATCCGCGCGGGCGAGGCCATCGGTGTAACTGGGCAGAACGGCTCGGGAAAGTCCTCATTCGCCGATCTGCTGCTCGGC
>DASQJS010000146.1:0-8208 GCA_035630995.1 Steroidobacteraceae bacterium
ATTACGAGGGTTTCTCTCACGCTACTTGGCCGAAGGGTTGTGAAATAATCCTGCGCCATGGAGCTTCGCTTTCGCATTCTCAATGTCTTCACGTCAGGCAGCCGCCTCTCCGGAAACCCGCTGTGCGTGGTCGAAGACGGCTCGGGGCTGGAACCCGCCGCCATGCAGGCGCTGGCGCGCCAGTTCAACGTGTCGGAAACCACGTTCATCCTGCCTTCGAAGCGGGCCGCGGCGCTGGTGCGCATCTTCACGCCGGCCTACGAAATGCCGTTTGCCGGTCACCCCACGCTTGGAACCGCTCACGTCTGTCGCGCGCTCGGGCTGGGCGGCGACCAGCTAGGGCTCGAAATGCGCGCCGGCATCATCCCGGTCACCGCAAATGGAGATCACTGGACACTGCGCGCCGCGGCAGCAACTTCACGGCTGGTCGAAGTCCAGCCGCCGGAGCTGGCGCGCTTGTTAGGGCTCGAGCCGTCCGACATCGGCTTCCAGCCGCTGTGGATGAAGGCGGGTCGCGAGCAGCTGGTCATTCCGCTCACCAGCGAAGCGGCGGTGCGGCGGGTTCGGCCGAAGGCCGAGTTGTTCGAGCGGCTCAAGAGCGTCGATGGCGCGGGCCAGGCGTACGTGTTCGCCTCGGTGGGCGCGAAGAAGATCCTCAGCCGCTTTTTCTTTCCCGACAACGGCGCGATTCTCGAAGATCCGGCGACCGGTTCTGCCTGCGCCAATCTCGGCGCCTGGTTCGTGGCCATGGGTCGCCGGCCGCCGCTCAACTTCGAAGTGAGCCAGGGTGAATTCATCGGCCGTCCGTCCACTTTGCAACTGGAAGTGAATTCCGACAACGAAGTATTCGTTGGAGGTGAGGTTATCGAGATAGGATCGGGCATCGTAAATTTGTAAGGAGCGCTCATGAGCGCCGATAGCTACCACAAGCGCAAACTCGGCAGTCGAGTGTTGCAGCCCGAAACCCAGATGATGGGTTACGGTTACGATCCGAAACTTTCCGAAGGATCGCTGAAACCGCCGATTTTCCTCACGTCCACGTTCGTCTTCCGCAATGCGCAGGACGGCAAGGATTTCTTCGACTACACCTCTGGCCGGCGCCAGCCGCCACCGGGTCAGGCCGCGGGCCTGGTGTACTCGCGCTTCAACAATCCGAATCTCGAAGTGCTCGAAGACCGGCTGGGCTTGTGGGAAGGCGGTGAGGCTGCTTGCGTCTTTTCGAGTGGAATGTCGGCGATTTCCACCACGCTTTGGGCCTACCTCAAGCCGAATGACATGCTGCTCATGAGCGAGCCGCTGTACGGCGGCACCGAAACCCTCATCGACAAGACCATGCCCGCATTCGGCATCGGCGCACTGCGCGTGGCCGATGCCATCAATCGCGAGGCCGTCATGGGCGGCGCGAAAGCGGCAGTGGAGAAGGCGAAGGCCAGGGGCGGCAAGGTCGGGTTGTTAGTCACCGAAACCCCGGCGAACCCCACCAACAGCCTGGTGGACCTGCAACTCTGGCGCGAGGCATCGGAATGGATTGCCGGGCAGCAGGGCGGTGCGCGCCCACCGGTCGCCGTGGACAACACTTTCCTCGGCCCCGTATTCCAGAAGCCGCTGGAACATGGCGCCGATCTGGTCATGTATTCACTGACGAAATACGTCGGCGGCCATTCGGACCTGGTGGCTGGCGGTGTCATCGGGCCCAAGGCCATGGTTGCGCCAGTACGTGCGCTGCGCAGTAGTTTGGGAACCCAGCTCGATCCAAACACCTCGTGGATGATCATGCGCTCCATGGAAACGCTGGCGCTGCGCATGCGCGCGTCGGCCGACAACGCCGGGCGCGTCGCCGGATACCTGGCGCAGCATCCCAAGGTCGCGAGCGTCAACTACCTGGGGCACCTCAAGAGTGGCGATCCGCGCGCGGAGGTGTTCGCACGGCAATGCCTGAGTGCCGGTTCCACGTTCGCGTTTTCGATTCGCGGCGGAGAAGCCGAAGCCTTCCGCATGCTGGATGCGCTGCAGGTGATGAAACTCGCGGTGAGCCTCGGTGGCACCGAGACACTGATTTCACACCCGGCATCCACCACGCATTCGGGAGTGCCCAAGGAAACCCGCGACCGCATGGGCGTCACCGACGCATTGATACGTATTTCCGTGGGTATCGAGAACGCCGACGACCTGATCGCCGACCTCGAGCAGGCCCTCTCCAAAATATGACGGACGCCGCCGCTTCGGCGGCGTTTTCCGATGTGGGGCGCAGCCCCTGACAAGTCGCAGCCCCTGACAAGTCGCAGCCCCTGGCAATGCAGCCCCTGGGAATATGCTTTCGAAACCCCAACTTGCCTCATGGCATATTTTCAGCATCTGCCTGGGGGCTTTCGGCATTCAGTTCGGTTTCGCGCTGCCGCAGGCCAATGCCACGCGAATTTTCCAGAATCTCGGCGCTTCGCTCGATGACGTACCGCTGTATTTCCTGGCGGGGCCAATCACGGGCCTGATCGTTCAGCCGCTCGTCGGCTACTACTCGGATCGCACGTGGACGCGATTTGGCCGGCGCCGCCCGTACTTTCTCGCTGGCGCGGCGCTTGCGGCGGTCACGCTCCTCGCCATGCCGAATGCAACGACGCTGTGGGTCGCGGTGCTCATGCTGTGGGTGCTCGACGCTTCGCTCAATTTCACGATGGGTCCGTTCCGCGCCTTCGTCGCCGACCAGATGTCGACAGAGCAGCGGGCCACCGGCTATCTCATGTACATGTTCTTTGCGAGCGTGGGCGCCGTCATAGGCAGTCTGCTGCCATGGATGTTCACGAGCCTTGGCGTCTCGTCACACGCGCCACCGGGCGAAATCAGCCTGGCGGTGAAGTACGCATTCGGGGTGGGAGCCACTTTGATGGTCCTCGCGGTGTGCTGGTCCGCCTTCACGACGCGCGAGTATCCGCCCGAGATGCTCGAGAAGTTCGATAGCGCCGAACTCGAACGCGATTCGGACCGCTCGCCTGCCAAGATGCGCCGCCACGCCTTCGTCTGGCTCGCGCTCGGATCGACAGGGCTGCTCTTCGCCTGGCTGTCCGGCGTGCGCCCCGCGCTGTATGTGCTGGTGTGCGCTTCACTCGCCTACGGCGCATTCCTGCTGGTTGCCAGCCGGATGAAAAGCAACAACGCATTCACCACCATTCTCGGCGAGCTGGATTCGATGTCCGCCTCCATGCGCTGGCTCGCCCTGGTGCAGTTCTGCTCCTGGTTCACGTTGTTTGCGGTCTTCGTGTACACGACGCCCGCCGTGGCGATGATGCAATTCAGCGGCAGCGTTCCGGGCTCGGAAGGTTATGAGGCCGGCGCCAACTGGGTGGGCGTCCTGTTCGCCACCTACAACGGCCTCGCCGCCGTCGCCGCGTTCTTCATTCCGTATTTCGTGAGGCGATCCGGCCTGCGCAAGGTTCACCGCGTCAATCTGTGGATCGGCACCGTGGGCCTGCTGTCGATGATGCTGATCCGCGAGCCCGAGTGGCTTCTGCTGTCGATGGTCGGTCTCGGGGTTGCCTGGGCCTCCATCATTGCCTTGCCCTACGCGATGCTCGCCAACAGCCTTCCGTCGAGGAAGATGGGCGTGAACATCGGCATCTTCAATATCTTCATCGTGATCCCGCAACTGCTCGCCGCGAGCGTGCTGCCGCTGCTACTCGATGTGTTCGCCGGCGGAGACGCTTCCTATGCGCTGGTCATCGGCGCCATCGGATGGTTCCTCGCCGGCGTCGCCGTGCTTCACGTCAAAGACAACACGTCACTTGCCGATCGCGCGGAAGCGCACCGCTAATCCGCCACCTGGCGCCAGCGCCGCCGCGATGTGGTCTTTCGCCGTCACGGTTCGCTTTTCGATGACCAGCGCGGCGGGGTTCGTCCGGAAATCCGCGTCGGCCGCGTCGCGATAGATCTGTGCTTCATAGCGCCGGCCGCGTTCGAGAAAGTCGAGCGGAATGTCGAGCCTGCGCGCGTTTTCGTCGGTGGTGGCACCCAGGTACCAGTCGGCCGCGCCGCGCTGCTGGCGCGCGATCACCACGAAATCGCCGATCTCACCTTGCAGAGTGCGCGAAGTTTCCCAGTCAGTAGGCACGTCACGGATGAACTGAAAGGCATCGGGGCGTTTTTCATAGTTTTCGGGCAGGTCGGCCGCCATGTGCACCGGGCTGTGGATGAGCACATAGAGCGCGAGTTGCGTCGCGAGCGTCGATTGCACGCGCTCTTTCAGTTCTGTCTTGCCGAAGGTGAGGTCGAAGATCCCCGGCGTGAAATCCATGGGGCCGGCGAGCAGTCGCGTAAACGGCAGGATGGTCAGATGCTCGGGCGGATTCGTGGGGCGGCCCCACGCATTGAATTCCTGCCCGCGGGCACCTTCGCGGCTCAGCATGTTAGGCCAGGTGCGTCGCAGGCCGGTGTCCTTCACGGGCTCGTGCGCGTCGATGGAGATGCGGTGCGTGGCGGCGACCTGGGCCACCTTCACTTCGTGGTCGACACGATACTGGCCCGCGAACCATTCGTGGCCAATGGTGCCGTCGGCGAGCGTGCGTTCGATGGAGCCACTCGGTTTCACGTAACCGGTCTTGACCACGTTGACGCCGTTCGCTGCGTACAGCGCCATGGCCGCGTCGAGCTGACGCTCGTAGTTCTCGATCGCACCGGCGGTTTCGTTGTGGCCGATCAGCCGCACGCCACGCTCACGTGCGTAGGCCGAGAGCTGCGGCAGATCGAAATCCGGGTACGACTCGGTGAAGCTGAAGTGTTTGCCGTTGGCGATCCAGTCACCGTCCCAGCCCCGGTTCCAGCCTTCGACCAGTACGCCGCCGAAGCCATTTTTCGCGGCGAAATCGATGTAGCGTTTCACGTTGGCATTGTTGGCGCCGTGTTTCTCGCCGCTGGCCCAGGTCGAACGGTTGAGGTGCATTTCCCACCAGATACCGACGTATTTGCCAGTGTGGATCCACGAGGTGTCGGCGATACCGTTCGGCTCATTGAGGTTCAGTTCCATGCGCGAGTCGGCAAGAGCCATCGGAGTTTCACCGACGAGCATCGTGCGCCATGGTGTCGTGAAAGATCCCCGCCTGCGCACCAGCACGCCATCGGACCACGGCATGAGATCGGCCTTGAGCGTGCGCTCGGCGGTGCGTCGCAGGTTCATGCTGGCGTAGTCCACGAGCGCCGCTTCATGGATCGATAGATAGAGTCCCGGGGACTGCAGTGTCAGCGGAGTCTCCGCGAGGTTCACCTCGTACAGCGGTCCGCGGTGGTAGAGATATTCGTCGCGGTCGGCATGGCGCGCCGGGTACCACCACGCGTCGAAGGCGCCTGCCAGCCTGAACTCGGTGAGCTCGTCGACGATGGCAACGTCGCGCGTTGCAGCGATCTGGTTGAACTCGTAGCGAAAGCCGAAGCCGTCGTCGAACACGCGGACGGCGAGGTCGTAGGGCTCGGTGAGCGCGCGGTCGGCGCCCGACAGCGTCACGCGAAGCTCGTTGTGGCGGTCCTGGATGTATCGCTGCTCGCCCCAGGGTTGTTCCCAGCGCTGGTCGGTGGCCGCGCGGCGCGCGTTGGCCACGTGGGTGGCCGGCCGATTGCCAAAGCCTTCGAGCACCAGGCCCAGGCGTGCATGCGCGATGATCTCGCGGTCGCCGCGATTCACATCGTAGTAGGGACCCCCCTCATCGACGGCCACGCACACCGTCAGCACTTTCTGTGGCGAGTCCACGCAGGTGCCATCGCGTGCTTGCGCCGCGGCCGAGGCCTGCGCGGCCAGGGCAGTGAACACGAGGCCACAAGCAGCAGCCGAAGCCATCCTCATAAACGGTTTCCTCGAGACTAACTATGGTTGTTCATGACGCGTGCCTGAACGATTGCAGGTCAGGCGCCGCAGGATTCGCGAATGATCAACTCCGTCGACAACATTTCCGGACGGACGTCGCCAGTCCAGTCCAGGAGCTTGGCGACCAGCAGGCGGCCGGCTTTCGGGATGTCCTGCTGCACGGTGCTCAGCGTGGGCGTGCTCAGCCGGCTGAGCAGCATGTTGTCGTAACCGACCACCGATACGTCGCGCGGCACCTTGCGCCCCGCGCGGCTCAAGGCGCGGATGGCGCCGAGCGCGATGAGGTCGCTGGCGGCAACGACGCCATCGAACGGGATCTTGCGCATCTGGAGCGCGTCGATCGCCGCTTCGGCCGATTCCTCTTCGAACTCCACGCGGCCGATCAGCGCGTCGTCGATCTTCACCTTTGCCTCGGTCAACGCTTCGGTGTAGCCGCGATGACGCTGCGTCGCCTCCGGGTCGCTTCCCCCGAGGAACACGATTCGCTTTCGCCCAAGCTTCAGCAGATGCTGGGTGGCGCGTTTTCCGCCCAGCATGTTGTCGGTGCCCACCGTGCAGTAGCGCTGGCCCGGGAACTGCGCGCCCCAGACGACGAAGCGGCTGTCGGTCTGCGCCAGCCGGTTGAACTCGTCGTGCAGTATTCCCTGGCCCAGGAATATGACCCCGTTGGCGCGGCCCGTCGTGGTCGCGTGTACCAGGTCCTCGTAGTTAGCCGGCGTCAGGTGGCTCACGGTGAAATCACAGCCGCGATCACGCGCGGCTTCACCGATGCTGGCGAGCAGTTCCAGGAAGAAGGGGTGGGATAGTGGCAATGGACGTCCGCGCACGCGCGGCGTCACGATGGTGATTGCGCCTTCGGCGCCAATGGGACTCGCCGGCATGTGGCGGCGGAATACGTAGCCGTGCTTGCGTGCCAGCGCCCACAGCCGCTTTTTCATGGGGCTGCTGATCGAGGGATGGTCGTTGAGCGCACGGGAGACCGTGGAGACCGAAACCTTCGCGAGCTTCGCCAGCTTGTCGAGGGTGACCGGGCCGCCCACTTCATCCTTCGAAAGATTCATAACGCCTCAAATCCTTTCCTAAACCGACCTTACGCGGTGCAGCAGGTGTACCCGTTTACGCAAATTTACGCAAAAACCCTTGGGACTATTGCGCAATTTTTCGCAACTTGGGTAGTGTACACGCGTCGTATCGCTGAAATCGCGGAATTAGCGAACGCAATTATACGCAAAACGATTTCAAGGGGGCTCATGAAAACTCGCAACTGTGGTCTAACCCAATGGCTTTGTGCTGCGCGCGCCGTGTTCGCGCTGCCGACAAACAACCAGTCAGTGGAGGTGGCGTCATGAAGCCGATCCAGAATTTCACGTCGCGGGCGCTGTTCACCATCGTGGGCGGCACAGTCCTGATCAATCCTGCGTTCGCACAGGATCAGCCGGCGGAGGCGGTGCCCGAGGTCGTCGTCACGGGCCTGCGCGCATCGCTCGAATCGGCGCAGGGCATCAAGCAGAACTCCGACACCTTCGTCGATTCGATCACGGCCACCGACATCGGCGCATTCCCGGACAAGTCGGTCGCCGAAGCGCTGCAGCGCGTTCCTGGCATCACCGTCTCGCGGTTGCAGTCGAGCGATGACAGCAACCACTTCTCGGCGGAACCGGCCACGGTGCTCATCCGCGGCCTGACGTTCGTGCGCACGGAGTTCAATGGCCGCGACAGTTTCTCGGCCGACGGCTATCGCGGTCTCAACTTCAACGATGTGTCGCCCGAGCTCATGCAAGGTGTGGACACCTACAAGAACCAGACCGCGGAGATGATCGAAGGCGGCATCGCCGGCGTAGTGAACCTGCGCACGCGCACGCCGTTCGATTCGGACGGCCAGACTTTCGCGCTGACCGGACGCGTCAACTACGGCACGCTTTCCGAGGAGCCGACCTACGAGGCGTCAGGTGTGTACAGCAACACCTGGGAGACCGACAGCGGCCGATTCGGTTTGCTGGCCAACGCCGCGTACTCGAACATCGTGACGCGCACCGAAGCGGTCAACATGACGCGCATCGCCACGTTCTGCTCTGATTACCCGCAGGTTGGCGGTGCATTCCCGAATGCCAATCTCGATGCCGACGGCAATGTGGTGTGCAACAACAATCCGTACGGCGGCACGGGCTGGCGCTATGCGCCGGGCCAGGTGAACTTCTCGCAGGTGGACTACGACCGCACGCGCACCGGCGCAGCGCTCACGCTGCAGTACGAGAACGACGCGAAGAACCTCCTGCTGACGCTGACCGGCGTTCACTCGAAATACGAGAATCCGTGGATCGAGCGCAGCGCCAACATCAGCTGGCCGACCGGCGCTGGATTCG
>DASQJS010000147.1:0-2675 GCA_035630995.1 Steroidobacteraceae bacterium
CAACGTGGCCGTGTTCAGCGTGGATGCGAAGACGGGAGAGCTTGCGCCGAAGGGTGAGCCCGTGCCGCTGCCGAAACCGATGGCCGTGGTCTTCCTGAAGTAATGGGGTCAGGCACCGTTTCCTGGGAATCGGTGCCTGGCACCGTTTACTAGGAATCGGTGCCTGGCACCGTTTACTAGGAATCGGTGCCTGGCACCGTTTAGTGGCACCGTTTAGGGTTTGAGCCACCGCACGAACCACGCGATGCCGGCGTCGATGCTCTCGGGGTTCACGCGATGCGGCGTGTTCTCCTGGATGATGAGCTGGAGTTTGTCGCCGGCATTCGCGGATTCGTAGATGGGCTTCGCGGCAGCGACCGACAACCGCACGCCGGCAACCGGCGTGTTCGCATCCGAATCTCCGTTGATCACGAGCAGCGGCCGCGGCGCGATGGCGGCGAGCATCGCCGGTCCATCGAACTGCCCGTCGATGCCGGGCACCACGCGCGCGTAGAACTCGCGCACGAAATCGACGCTGCGCGCGGGCTTGCCGGCGGCCGCCGCTGCCGCATTGAAGGCATCCTGAATCGTCGCGATGCGCGCGGCCCATTGGCCGTTTTCCAGCGCCCATTTGAAACTCTGCACGCCGATGTAGGGTACGACCGCGGCAATGCGCGGATCCGCCGCGGCGGTCAGGTACGCCTCGATGCCACCCTTGGAAAATCCGGTGAGGCCAATGCGCGCAAAGTCGACGTCCTTGCGCGTGCCGAGGTAGTCGATGAGCCGCATGACGTCCCACGTGGTGTCGTAATAAAACGGATGACCTTCGCCGGTCCTGAACGCCTGGGCGATGGCCAAGTTGTACTCCGCCGCACCCGTGCCGGCCTTCGTGCGTTCGCCGTGAAAACGGCCGTCGATGGCGACGCCAATGAATCCGGCCTGCACTGCTTTGAGCACGGTTGCCGCGACCTGTTCCTTGGTCCCACCGGTCCCGTGCAGCACGATGACCACGGGGCGCTTTCCCTTGAAGCTCTCGCCATCCGGCAGCACTAGATAGCCCGGCACGCGCTCGGTGGCATCAGACGAGAACCACAGGTGATATTTCCTTAGCCCCTCGACCGGCGCCATCTCGGCAAGCTCAGGCTTCAACGCCACTCGCGGCCGATCGATGACGCGCAGGAACGCGGCGCGTGTGGCCGTTGCGGATCCATCAGCAATCGCTGCGAGCGAAAACTGCAGCGCGAACAGCGCGGCTGCGAGTTGGCGCAAGAATTTCATGGAGGATGTTTTCATTCAGGCCTGACCCCTTTTGCTAGGAAATAGGGGCTGCACCCTTTTCGAAGCCGGGGTAGAACTCGGCCATCATGCGGTCGCGGTACGCGGTGAGATTGGGCAGGGTGCGCGCCCTGGCGTGCGCCGGAGAATCGAACAACGGACACAACGAGCCGGCGATGAAGGCAAATGCGGTGGCATCGGCGCCGCACGGCTCGCTCCCCATGAGGTACTTGTTTTCGCCGAGCAACTTCGACAGCGCGTCGAAGGCGCGATCGGACATCGCCGTCATTTCGGCTTCCTGGTGACGGCCAATGCCATGCGCATGCAGACTGCGCCGCACATTTCCGCGCACCTTCCAGATGACCAGCGGCCGGATGAACGCGGGTGCGCGCCTGAAGAAGTTCGCGGGTCCCTTTTCGAAGTTGGCGTCCTTCATCCACCGCCAGTAGACCAGCACCCAATACAGGTGGTCCTCGAGCATCTTCTCCGTCGCCCACGCGATGCCCTTCTCGCGCGCGGAGAGGTTGCGGTCGAAGTCCACCCCGTACTTTTCCTCGAGATACAACCGGATCAGCGTGGAGTCCGCGACGATGGTGCCGTTGTCATCGATGTACGGCAGCTTGCCTTTCGGCGCGCGCATGAAGCCCTTGTTGCTCGTCTGGTATTCGAGCTTCGCGAGCTTGAGCAGCATTTCGCCCTTCATGACGAACGGGCTGGCATCGGGCAGTCCGAACAACGGGCCGAAGGTATACAGCGTGATCACGGTAGTTAGTCCTCCAACTGCACGAGCTTGGAGCGGCCGGAAGCGCCGCTCTTGATGTGCACCTGGGCCTTGCGAAGTCCGAAATGCTTCGCGACCAGCGCGACGACTGCCGCGTTGGCCTTGCCATCTACCGGAGGCGCTTTCACGCGCGCGAGCCAGCTGCCGTCGTCGAGCTCCGACAACGCCTCTTCGCGTGAGCCTGGTTTGACCTTGAGCTTGAGTGTTCGCATCGCCCTGCCCGGTGCCGCAGCATTATGCGGCACCGGGCAGGCGATAGTCCGATCGAAGGGGCCGGCCTACGACATCGTCTTGCCGGTCTCGAGCAGCGTCTTGATGTCGCTGAGGATCCAGTCCCATCCGCCACCACCGTCGGGGCTGAAGTTGGAAGTGGTCGCACGGGTCATCATCGGCGCGCCGGCCGTGTCGTGCGTGACCGTGAGGCGGCAGAAGCCTCCCGCGGTTTGCTCGATTTCGAACGAGATGCGTGTGAATCCTTCCTTCTTGTGTTCCTCGTTGAACAGGAAGCGGTAGGTCTGCACGAGTTTGTAGGGCGGCTTCACCTCGATGACTTCGCCGTCGACGATGACTTCCGGCAGGCCGAAACTGCGCATCTGCTCATTGGCGATGCAGCGGAATTTTCCACCCGGCTTCAGGTCGT
>DASQJS010000148.1:0-2998 GCA_035630995.1 Steroidobacteraceae bacterium
TTTTTCGCGTCGCTTGAATTGTTCGCTTCATCGTCCTAGGTTTGGTTCCACGCGCAGGTCGACCATGGAAGGTCTTTGCGACCCTACGGAAGATTCTGCAGAAGTTAGTTGAGCCTCACGGCCACCTCGGCCGCGGGCGCCGAACAGGGAGCAGTGCAGGATGCACCTTTGCAACGCGCAGATTCGCGCCGGGCGTTCTTCGTCCGCGCTTTCGTCGCTACACCTGGCTTTTGCGGAATCTCCCGGCCAACCAATCGTCAAGGGAGATTTATGACACGTCTATCTACCAGGATCGTGATCGGACTCATGTTGTGCGCACCGGTGGCCGCCATGGCCGCCGATGCGGGCTTCACCGATCGAATCATCGTCAAGTACCGCAATACGTCCGCGGTCACCGCCGCGGCGGGGCAGGCCACGCAATTGCGCGGCACGGAACTGCCCGCCGCACGCCTCGGCGTCACCATGAGTCGCGTGCGCTCGACCGCGCTCGGGTCGCAGGTGCTCAGGCTCGATCGCCGGCTGTCGCTCGTGGAAGCCGAACAGCTCGCGCGCGACATCGTCGCCAGCGATCCGAACGTCGAGTACGCCGAACCGGATCGCATCATGCGACGCACGCTCACCCCCAACGACCCGCGCTACAACGAACAGTGGCACTACTTCGAAGCGGCGGGTGGCATCAACGCTCCGCCGGCCTGGGACAAGTCGACGGGCACTGGCGTGGTGGTCGCCGTGATCGACACGGGATATCGCCCGCATGGCGATCTCGCCGCCAACATCCTGCCGGGTTACGACTTCATCTCGGACACGTTCGTGGCCAACGACGGCGGCGGGCGCGACAGCGATGCCAGCGATCCCGGAGACTGGATCAACCCGAGTGAATGCGGACCCGGTGACCCTGCGGCATTCGAGGCGAGCAGCTGGCACGGTACCCACGTCGCCGGAACGATCGCGGCGCGCACCAACAACTCCCTCGGCGTCGCGGGCGTTGCGTTCAATGCCAGGGTGATTCCGGCGCGCGTACTCGGCAAGTGCGGCGGATTCACCTCGGACATCGCCGACGCCATCATCTGGACCTCAGGTGGCGTGGTCCCCGGGGTGACGACGCTCGCCAATCCGGCCAAGGTGCTCAGCATTTCGCTGGGCGGCAGCGGTGCCTGCGGCTCCACCACGCAGAACGCCATCAACTTGGCGCGATCGCGCGGCGCGTCCGTGGTCGTGGCGGCGGGCAACAGCAACGCCAATGCGGCCAACTTCTCACCGGCGAATTGCACGGGTGTGGTCACCGTCGCGGCCGTCGGCCGCAATGGCGGCAAGGCCTCGTACTCCAACTTTGGCGCGACCGTGGAAGTGGCGGCGCCGGGTGGCAGCGGCGGCGCCAACAGCGTGCTGTCGACGCTCAACGCGGGCACGATGGGTCCGGGCGCGGACAGCTACGCGCTGTATAACGGCACCTCGATGGCCACGCCGCATGTCTCGGGCGTGGTGGCGCTCATGCTGTCGGTCAAGCCCACGCTTACGCCCGACCAGGTGACGTCCATCCTGCAGGGCACGGCTCGCACCTTCCCGGCGACGTGTTCGCAATGCGGCTCCGGCATCGTGAACGCCAATGCCGCCGTGGATGCGGCCATCGGCGGCACCACGCCGCCGGATCCGCCGGGCACCATCGCCGAAGTGGAACCTAACAACTCGCGGGCCGCCTCGCAGTTGATCTCCACCGACAACACCACGGTGAACGGAATCATCGGCAGCAGCAGCGACAATGACTACTATCGCCTGACATTGCCGGCCGGAGGCACACTGGTGGCGACGCTGACGCCGAACGCGACGTCGGACTACGACCTATACGTGTACAACAGCAATGGAGCGCTGATCGGTAGCAGTGAGCTCGGCACGGGCGCAGTCGACACGGTCACCGTGACGAATACCGGCTCGAGCGCGTTCGTGCGCTACGTCCGCGTCATTCGCTTCAGTGGTGGCACGGGCGCCACCAACGGGAAATACACCGTCAACATGAACTGGTGAGACAGTGGGGGACAGGGCTTCGGCTCTGTCCCCCATTTGCTTCCGGTGGCGCTGCAGCTTTCAGCGGTACTGAGGTTTCGACTGCGGCATCGTGTTGCGGCGAAATTCTTTCTTGGTCACGAAACCATCCGAATCCTTGTCCAGTGCTGAAAAATTACTCGCGAAGCTGGTGTTGGCAGCCGCCTCCTCTTTGCTGACCTTTCCGTCGGAATCGGAGTCGAGGGTCACGAACAAGTCTCCCGAACCTTTGGTGCGATCCGGGTCCTCGGCAAGTGCGGCGGTGGACGCCAGCGCAGCCGAACACAACACAATTAGCTGATATTTCATGGTGGCCTCCATGGCATCGGCATGATTGACGCCATAAGTGACGAATGGCGCACGCCGAAGTTCCGGTGCGTGCGCGGGCTAACGCCAACCCAAGATGGATTCCGACATTCGAAATTGCCGGCGAAAGCCGGTCCTACTTTTTGTCGGTCGCCGTAACCACGGGCTTTTTCTTGGGCGGGGGCGGGGGCAGAAACAGAGCGGGATCCACCATCGCGCCATTCAGCGACACGCCCCAGTGCAAGTGCGGTCCCGTCACGCGACCCGTGGCGCCGACGTCACCGAGCACCTCCCCGCGCTTGAGAACCTGGCCGACTTCCACGCCAATCTTCGACAGATGGCAGTACATGGTCAGTAATCCCTGCCCGTGATCGATCACCACATTATTGCCATTGAAGAAGTAGGTACCAACGTCGACCACGCGACCCGCGAGCGGCGCCTTGATGGGAGTGCCGGTGGGCGCGGCGATGTCCATTCCCGAATGGGGGTTCCTCGACTCACCGTTGAACATGCGCCGCAGGCCAAAAGAGCTCGAACGCCGGCCGGGCACTGGCTGCTCGAGGCGCAGCGTTGCGGGCGCAGCGGATGAAAACCCATCGAGCGCCGCGCGCACCTTTTTCTGTTCCGCGGCCACGCGCGCTTCGTCTTCAGC
>DASQJS010000149.1:0-19274 GCA_035630995.1 Steroidobacteraceae bacterium
TGGCGCCAGCTGTCGTAAGAGTCGTCCATCGACTCGGCGAAGCTCGCGTAATAGTCGTTGACCGTGTCGACCACCGCGGTGTCGCGTTCACGAATTCTTTCGATGCGGGTGAGCGTGGGGTCGCCCTCCGCGGGGAGGCGCGCCACCTGCGTGATGCCGTTCTTGTCCACGGTGGTCATGCCCTGCATGGCATCGGGTGCGAGATCCTGGGCGAACCGCAGGCTGGCGACCTTGCGGATGTTCTCGCGATCGAGCGCCGAGAGTTTGTCGCGCGCGAGCACGAGGTCGTTGGCGATTTCCGAGTAGACGTTCTGGAAAGGATCGCGCGCCTTGAGCGCGGCGGTGGTCTTGTACGCGCCGAGATCGACCAGGCTGTTGTATTGCTTGTTCTTGATCCACACGCGCCCTGCCGCATCGGACGCGCTGATTTCCAGCGCCATGAAGCCGCCATTCGAATCGACCACCTTGCCGGTGACGATGACGTCGACGAAATCCGCGCTGTTCGGGATGACGCGCACCGCACCCCACTGCGCGGTTTCTTCGAGCGTCGCGCGCAGCAGCGTCGGCATGTAGCGCGCTTCGGCCTTGCGCAGATCCGGATAAATGCGTTTCTTGGCGAGAGCTTCGTCGTCGCCTTCGAGATTCTTGGGAATGCCCGCATCGAACACGCGAATGCCGACGTCCAGCAGTTCGGCTTGCGGGATGTGCACCGTGGCCTGCTTGGCCGCGACCTTCGGGATTGGCTTGACCTCGGAAGTGACGCATCCGGCGAGCAACATCGGAATTGCCAGTGCCGCCGCCGCAAGTAGTTTGGATCTCATGACGTCACCTTCGTCGATTCCTCTGGGATCGAATCAACTCGCCGACTTCTTGTAGTCGTTGTATTCCTTCCAGAGCCGCTCTTTGAGCTCCGGATCGGTTTCCTCTTCCGCGGCCTTGCGCAAACGCTTGGCGACGATGTCGTCGTCGTTGACGACTCGCTCTTTCCCGCCTCCACCGCCGCCACTGCCTGAGCCCTTGCCGCTCTGGTCTGAGGAAGACTGGTCACCACTGTTGTTGCTGGCGGACTTCGGAGCATTGCCTTCGGATTTCAGGTCGCCGGCACGCTGCTGGCTACCGGAGCCGCTGGCGCCTTCCCCAGCCTCGCCGCCTTCCCCAGCCTCTCCGGAATCACCTTCGCCCTCGGCCGTGCCGCGCGAATCGCGTTCTTTCGCGACCCGCTCCTGTTCCTTCTTGAGCGTCTTGTCGAAATCGCCGAGCGAATCGTCGAGGCTCTTTTCGCCCGCCTGCCGCCGTTCCTCGGAAGTTTGCGCGCCACCGCCGGGACCTTCGGTTGAAGCGCTGCCCGCCTCACCGTCTTTCCCGGATTTCGAATCCGAATCGCCGGAACCGCTGGCTCCACCCGATTTCCCACCGGACTCGCCTGACTCACCAGGCAACCCGGGCATGGATGCGGAGGGAGATGATTCGCCGGGCATTCCAGGCATGCCGGAACTGCCACCGGGCATGCCAGGCATGCCACTGCTGCCGCCAGGCATTCCGCTGCTGCCACCGGGCATCCCGCTGCTACCGCCGGGCATTCCACCCGGCATGCCGCCGCTTTGACCACCGGGCATTCCGCCGCCGCCTCCACCGCTGGGCGAACCGCCGCCGCCACTCGGAGGGCTCGGCATACCGCCGCTGGAGGACGCACACCCCGCGAGGATCGCTGCTGCGGCAGCGAGGGAAATCAGGATTGGAGCGCGCATGCGAATCTCCTGCCGTAATCAGTGGGTACCGGCGGGAATACCGTCGGTTCCCGAGAAGAAACTGCGCAGCTGGGTCGACATGCGATTGCATGCGGTGGCCTGCACCCGCGCGATGAATGGCAACGGAACTATTGCCCCAACGATGGCGGAAGTTCCAGTGACATTTGTACCGACGCTACCCGCTGATTTGGCTTGTTTCAAATCCCAGATAGTCGCCTCGTAAGCCGATTCCTTCTGCCACCAGCCAAAGCCGATGCAGCCCGCCCCGCCGGGGGCCGCGCCACAGGCCAGGCTGCCGCCACCATCGGTCTTGCGGGTGCTGCCGTCGAGCCAGACTACATAACGCACACCCGACTTCGTGACCTGGTCGGCCACGCCAGGGCGCGCGAGAAGCTCACTCATGGCTTCGGGCTTGCCGGGGGCGGTGCTCGGCTCGAACCAGGGAAACATCTGGTCGACGAAATCGTTGTTGTCGTGAACCAGCAGGCTGCCCTTGCCGTTGCCGAGATTTTCGCCGATGCAATCCATGAAGTCGTCTTCCGCGCCTGCGCCTTCGATTTGCGGCTTGGCGAGGATGACCACGCGTTCGCCCTTGGCGAGGTGAGTGGGCATTTCACGCGATTCTTCGATACGAGCCTGCATGCATCCCCCGAGGAGAACGGCACCCAGGCACGCAGTAGTCATGTAGATCGCGTTCATGGACGAACTCCCAGGGCCTCGATGCGGGATGTCTATGGGCGCAGCAAGTATGCCACGTCGCAGCACCGTCACTTTGAGACCTCGCCCGCCGCTCCGGGGTTCCCGACTCCGCGTGGGACCATCGACCTACGGCGGCAGATCCAGCGACAACTGAGGGTGAGTACGTAGTGGCGGGCGGAAAAGATTCGTTGGCAGCGCATTTTCCCGCTCCGGCGGAAAGCCGAGGCGCCGGCAGGCGAGCTGGAACCGCTGGCGAATCAGCTGCGCCACGGGTCCGGTGGCGTGCATGCGCGTCCCAAAGCTGGGGTCGTTGTCGCGTTCGCCGCGCATGCCACGCACGATCGACATCACGTGCGCGGCGCGGTCGGGGAAATGCTCGGCCAGCCATTCACGGAACAGATCTTTCACTTCCCAGGGAAGTCGTAACAATGTGTATCCGGCGAGCGACGCGCCGGCCTCGCGAGACGCTTCGAGGACGGCTTCGATCTCGTGTTCGGTGAGCACGGGAATGATGGGCGCCACCAGCACACCCACGGGCACACCCGCTTCCGCCAGCACGCGCATTGTTTTCAATTTTGCCCCGGCGGAAGCCGCGCGCGGTTCGAGCACGCGTTTCATCTCGTTGTCGAGCGTAGGGATGCTGAACATCACGCGCGTGAGGCCATCGCGTGCGAGCTGCGCCAGCAGGTCGACGTCGCGCGCGACCAGCGCGCCCTTGGTGGTGATGCTCACCGGATGTTTGTGCTCGAGCAGCACCTCGAGGAGCGAACGTGTGACTTTGTGTGCCTTCTCGAGCGGCTGGTACGGATCGGTGTTGGCGCCGAGCATGATGGGCGCGCATTTGTAGCTGGGCGCGGCGAGTTCTTTTCTCAGCACCGCCGCGGCGTCGGCTTTGTAAAAAAGTTTGGTTTCGAAATCGAGACCGGGAGAGAGGCCGACGTAGGCGTGGCTGGGGCGGGCGTAGCAGTTGTGACTGACGACGCCGTTAGCGATGAAGTCTTCGGTTCCTGTAGTGATGTCGTAGAGCCGCGAAGCCTTTCCGAGGGGCTCGATGCTGACCACTCCGAGTTTCGCTTCGCTCTTGACGGCCTGGCCGGCAATGTCGCGCTTGCGGGAGATTGCGGGGTCGACGGTGTGAAAGAACCGCAGGTGTTCGACGAGGCCACCGACGAGCCGCACGACATCGATGGGTTTCGTCGCTATACGGTCGGTGTGCTCAATGACGAACCTGAAATTCAACTCGCGCAGAGAGCGGTCAATGCAGCCTATTATTTCCTTGTCGGTGTTGGAGATGCGGAGAATGCCCCGGCTGTAGCTTCCTTCTGCGTCGAAAATTCCGGCGAGGAAACCCGCAATCCACTCAATGCTTGGAGCCTTGGGCCACGCAATGAGTTGCTTCACACCTTCAACGCCGGCACGCGCGTGGGTGCGGATCGCGTTCATCGCAATTCTTCTTTCACGGGCGGCCGCGAAAACGAACGATCGAGTTTCTATGCTCTCTTGCCTCAGGTATTCCTGAGTTCGAATCAATGCCTCGCTATCGATCAGCGCAAGACGGAATTGGTGTTGATCGCCATGGGCTCGGCCTTCGCGTTCGTAGTGATATGAAGCTAGCAGGCCGTCACCGCGAATTACGCCGCAGAGGTAACCGCGACGGTACTCAGGACCTTTGTTTGGACCTGCGGCAAAACCCCCCGTTCCCATCAGCTTGTTGTTGTTGGTCAGGAACGGGCGTTGGGAATTTCCGCTTTCAGTCCCAGTAACGAATTTCCAGCCTCGGTCCGTCAGGAATCGATGATCAGGCCCGGCGACCAGTGTCGTGCCATCTTCGAGCGTAATCCGATATGCAGGCTTGATGACGCTCCAATGAGCGAGAACTCGCGTCTTCACGTATCGGCGATACCAGCCAATTCTTTCGGTGCCGTAGATCGCATCACCAACTTTCATTTCGGCGATGACTTTCGTTGTGCCGTCCGCCATGAGTATCGGCGTATCGCCCCACAGGCAGTACACACAGCCGTGTTCACATCCTCGATATGGATTGATGGACTGGGAGAAATGGATGTCGGGTGATTGATTGCGGCTGATGATCGAGCGGGCATGTTCAGGCAACACCACGGTCTCGCGCTTCTCCGGCTGTTCTTCTTCGTACCAGCCGTCGTGCTCGAGAGTTTGTGTGAGTTTGTCGAAGCGGCCGGGCGGCTGAGACAGCGCGCCTCGGCCTTTGATCGCGCTTGCCATGCGCGAACTGTATTTACGTACAGGGCGCGAGTAAATCCAGTACGACCACCGGTCCGACACTGTATGAACGCCGCCGCTTCGGCGGCGATTTCCGACGTGGGCGTCAGCCCTCAATGAGCCGGTTCGGGGAAGCGGTCCAGCTTGCGCAGCTGGGGGAACAGGCCGAGATAACTACCGACCACCGCGAGCGTGCACACGCCGCCCCAGATCATCGACGGCGCGATTCCCATCCACGCAGCCTGCATGCCGGCACGGAACACTCCGAGCTCATTGGAGGCGCCAATGAACATGGAATTGACTGCGCTCACCCGACCGCGGATCGAGTCCGGCGTCTCCAGCTGCACGAGCATCCCGCGCACGAACACGCTGATCATGTCGCCGGCGCCGGCAATGATCAGCGCCGCGAGCGTCAGCCAAATGCTGGTCGACAGCCCCACGGTGATCATGCAGACGCCGAACAACGCAACGCCGCCGAACATCCAGGTTCCCGCGTGCCGCTGGATCGGTCGCATACCGAGCCAGAACGCGACGATGGCGGCGCCCACGCCGGGCGCGGCACGCAGTAATCCGAGGCCCACGGGACCGACGTGGAGAATCTTGTCCGCGACCGCCGGCAAGAGACCGACGACGCCGCCGAACAGCACGGCGAAAAGATCGAGCGAGATCGCGCCGAGTACCGGCTTCTTCTGCCAGACGAATACGAATCCGCCGAGGACGTCGCGCCAGCGCCATTCCGCTGACGACTTGGCGAGCACCGGCTTGACGCCGAGCATCATGAAAATCGCACCGATCAGCAGTGCAACCGTGATCCCGTACGACCAGTCGATGCCGAGGATCAGCGTAAGGCCGGCGATGGCCGGGCCGCTGATGGTCGCGATGGTGAACATCAGCGTGTTCATGGAAATGGCGCCGGACAGCAGCTCCTTCGGCACCAGGTTCGGCACCATCGCCTGGCCCGCAGGCGCCCAGAAGGCGCGGCCCACGCCTAACAAGGCGGCGATGAAGAACAGCAGGATGATTTCATGGCGGCCGGAGAGGGTGAACCACAGCAAGGCCACCGCCGCGACCAGTTCGAGTCCGTATGCGAGTGCGATGATGAGCCGGCGATCGAAGCGGTCGGCGATCTGTCCGCCGGGCAGAAGCAACACGACGAACGGCAGGAACTGCGCGAGGCCGATGAGCCCCAGATATTCCTCTTTCCGGGTCAGCTCCCACACCTGGTAGCCGAGGACCACGTCGATCATCTGCCAGGCCAGCGTCGCGGCGAATCGGCCATACGCGTAGCGCGCGAAATCGGGATGGCTCAGTGCCTGTCGGCCAGGCGATCTGGAGTTGCTGATCAAGGTCGTCGGGTGGAAAACGAGAGGTGTTGGGAGATGTGCACTTTAACTGGTAACGTCGCGATCCGTTGGCCATTGCGCCCGGATCTGCGAGAGGCTCTGCGATGAAGACGGCATCTGGAACTGTCGTGGCTGGATTCGTGGCGATGCTGGTGTGCGCGTGCGCGCCCACACCGCCGCGCGCTGATCCGCCGCCACCTCCGCCGCCGCCACCACCCACGGCCGACCAGCAATTCGAAGCGCTGGCGCGGCGCTACCTGCAGGAAGCTCCGGAACAATCACCGGTCGGCGCGACGAGTCTCGGCGATCACCGGTTCGACGATCGTCTCGACGATGTCAGCGCTGCCGGCTGGCAGGCGCGACTCACGTTCACCGAGCTCTATCTAGCGGCGCTCGAGGCCATCGACCGCGGGAATCTGTCGCGCGCCAACCAGGTCGACGCGCTGCTGCTGGTCCACGATCTCCAGGGTGACCGGTGGAAATACCAGACACTGCAGGACTGGCGCTGGAATCCGCTGATCTACACGCGCCTCGCCGGCGACGGCCTGTACAACTTGCTGGCGCGGGAATTCGCTCCCGCTCCTGAACGTCTAAAGAACCTGGGCAAACGGCTCGACGAGCTGCCGCGCTTCCTGGCGCAGGTTCGCGAGGTGCTGGAACCCGCGCGTGTTCCGAAAGTATTCGCGGAAACCGCCGCGAAGCAGAATGCCGGATTGAAATCGATGCTCGAGGGCGAGATCACGGCGCAGATCGCCACGCTTCCGATGGAGGAGCAGGACGCATTCAAGGCCAGCGTGGCCAAGGCACGCAGCGCCGTCTCGCAGCACCAGATCTGGCTCGAAAAGCGTCTCACGCCCGAAGCCAAGGGTGATTTCCGACTTGGGCCTGAGCTCTACGACCAGAAGCTGTCGTTCGCACTGTTCTCGCCGCTGACGCGGCAGCAGATCCGCGAGCGCGCGGAGAGTGAGCTCGCGGCCACGCGCGCGGCGATGTACGAAATCGCCACCGTCGTTCTCAAGGGCAAGCGCGGCAGCGTACCGACTCCCGCAAAGCCCAGCGCCGCGCAACAGCAGCGGGCCATCAAGGCCGCACTCGAGCTCGCGTATGCGGAACGCCCGAAACGCGACGCGGTGCTCGACACCGCACGCGCCTCGCTGGTCGATGCCACGCAGTTCGTTCGCGAGAAGAACATCGTGACGGTGCCCGATGAACCGCTCGAGATCATCGTGATGCCCGAGTTCCAGCAGGGAGTGGCGCTGGCGTACTGCGATTCACCCGGCCCACTCGAAGCGGGCCAGAAAACTTTCTACGCGGTCTCGCCGATTCCCGCGCAGTGGACGCGCGCGCAGACCGATTCGTTCCTGCGCGAGTACAACACGCGCTCGATCCACAACCTCACCATCCACGAAGCGATGCCGGGGCATTACCTGCAGCTCGCGCACGCCAACAAGTATCCGTCCACACTGCGCAAGGTGCTGGCGTCCGGCCCGTTCATCGAGGGCTGGGCGGTGTACACCGAACGCGTGATGATCGACCAGGGCTACATGAATGGCGATCCGCTCATGAAGCTCATCCAGCTCAAGTGGTACCTGCGCAGTATCGTCAACGCCTTGCTCGACCAGGCAGTGCACGTCGATGGCATCTCGCGCGAGGCGGCCATGAAACTCATGACGGAATCCAGCTTCCAGGAGGAGCGCGAGGCGGCGGGCAAGTGGACGCGCGCGCAGCTCACCTCGGCCCAACTACCGGTCTACTTCGTCGGCGCGCAGGAACACATGGCATTGCGCGCCGAAGCGGAGCAGCGCCTGGGCGCCGCGTTCTCGATGCGCGAGTATCACGACAAGGTGCTGTCGTACGGGTCGCCGCCGGTGCGTTTCGCGCGCGTGCTGATGTTCGACCTGCCGATCGAGTGACCGTCCAACGATTGTCTATCTATCTGATGACTTGCTGCGGTCGATAGCGGGCTTGCCGCTGATGCTGCGGCCGACGTCTTCGGCTTTTTCCTTCGCTTTCCTGAGCCAGCTTCGCGCCCAGGCGAATTCCAGGCCGAGAATGCCGAGGCCGATGAAAATTGCCGGCCAGCCCGGCAGGATGGGCATGACCGCGAGAATGATTCCGGCGATGACGATGGTCCCGCCGACGATGCCGATGACGATGCGCTTCGCCATGCGGTACGACCCATAGAAGGGATGCTTTTTGTCAAACACGAGCAGAGACCTGATTGCGGCGGCCGGGGGCATTCTACACAGACAGGTATGACTGCCCGGCGTTCCCCCGACTCCCGACTATTTCCTTACCGGGAATCCCCGGCGATCAGGCACCGAGAAAAATGCGGTACGCCGGATTGTTAGTCTCATCGCTGTAGGAATAGTGCAGGACGTTCAGGTGATCGAGGAAATCAGCGGTGTCGGACGAAGGCACGTCGATTCCGGCGAGCACACGTCCGTAGTCGGAACCATGGTTGCGGTAGTGGAACAGAGTAATGTTCCAGCGCGTTCCCACGGACTGCAGGAATTTCAACAGCGCGCCCTTGCGCTCCGGAAATTCGAAACGGTAGAGCCGCTCGCTGGTCACCCCATGGTTGACGTGGCCGCCGACCATGTAACGCACGTGCAGTTTCGCAATCTCGTTGTCGGTCATGTCGGTCACGCCGTAGCCCGCGGCCTTCAGCTTCCCGATGACCTCGTCGCGCTCTTCCTTGCCGCGCGCCAGCGCGAAGCCCACGAAAATCTGCGCGCGTTCCTTCGCGCCATGGCGGTAGTTGAATTCGGTGACGGCGCGCTGCCCGAGGATTTCGCAAAACCTGAGAAAGCTGCCGGGCTGCTCCGGAATTTCCACCGCGAACAGCGCTTCGCGCGCCTGGCCCACGTCGGAGCGCTCCGCCACGTAGCGCAACTGGTCGAAGTTCATGTTCGCGCCGCTGTTGATGGCGACTACTCGTTTGTCGTTCCACTGGTTGAGCGCGCAGTACTTCTTGATGCCGGCAACGGCCAGAGCGCCGGACGGCTCGACGATGGACCGCGTGTCTTCGAAGATGTCCTGCATGCCGGCGCAGATTTCGTCGGTGTCGACCAGCACGATTTCATCGACGTGCTCCCGACACAGCCGGAACGTTTCTTCACCCACCTTCTTGACCGCGACGCCGTCGGCAAACACGCCGACGCGGTCGAGCACCACGCGCTTCTTCGCGCGCAGCGAGTCGTGCATGGCCGCGGCATCCACGGGCTCGACGCCGATGATCCTGATCTTCGGGTTGAAATATTTCGCGTACAGGGCAATGCCCGAGATGAGCCCGCCGCCGCCCACGGGCACGAAGATCGCGTCCACTTCGCCGCGCGCCTGGCGCAGGATCTCCACCGCAATCGTACCCTGCCCGGCTATCACATCGGGGTCATCGAACGGATGCACGAAGGCGAGGTTGCGGTCGCGCACGATGGACTGCGCGTGTTCGTACGCGCTGTCGTAATCGTCGCCGTGCAGCACCACTTCACCGCCGAGATCGCGCACCGCGCTCACCTTGATGTTAGGCGTGGTCTGCGGCATCACGATGACTGCCGGAATTTCGCGCCGCCTGGCCGCCAGGGCCACGCCCTGCGCATGGTTGCCCGCCGACGCGCAGATGACGCCGCGCTTCGCCACCGATTCCGACAGGTGCGCGATCTTGTTGTAGGCGCCGCGCAGCTTGAACGAGAACACCGGCTGCATGTCCTCGCGCTTCAGCAGCACGGAGTTGCCGATGCGGCGGGAGAGGCGCGCAGCGAATTCCAGTGGTGTTTCCGTGGCAACGTCGTAGACGCGGGCACGAAGGATGCGTTCTATGTAAGTGTCGGTCATGGCGACCGACATATTAGCGTCACTCAGTCTCTAACTGTGTAACGGAACTGGGTGCGTCCGACGGTGACCCGGTCGCCGTCCTTCAGGACCTGGCGCGACACGCGTTTGCCGTTCACGAACACGCCATTGGTGCTGTTCAGGTCCTCGATCGAGGTGTGCACCGGCCCGGCCAGCAGCACGGCGTGATAGCGGCTGATGTGTTTGGTGTCGAGAACCAGCTCGTTGTCGGAGCCGCGGCCGATGCGCGTCCGGCGGCCGAGCACGTGCACGAATTCCGTGTTGCCGTCGGTGCGGATGAGCACGCGCGCGGGTCCTTCGAGCGCCACTTCTTCGCCGGTCTGCGCCGCGGAATCCCTGACCGAGGCGATGCGCTTTTCGAGGTCCGACTGGAGCTGCTGAATCTGGTTGTCACGCTGCAGGATGGATCGCTGGCTTTCGGCAATCACGGCGCGCCACTCCTCCACCGTGACGTTGGCTTCTTCGAGCTTGGAGGTCTTGTCGCGCACGTCGATTTCGAGGTTGCGAATGCACTCTTCCGCCACCTGGAGGTCGTGGTCCTTTTCCGCCGCGTGGGATCGCGCGATTTCCACGTCCAGCTTGAGCAGGCGAATCTGCTCGTCGAGCGCATGGAGCTCGGAGCGCAACTGCGGCACGTACGGGTCGGTGGAGGCCAGCGCTTCGGCCAGGCGCGCGCTGATCTGCGACTCGCGTTGCTGCCGCGCCGCAAGGTCGGCTTCGAGAGTCGAGATCTGCGCGTTGCGCCGCGCGACGGTCGCGCGCAGGTTCATGCTTTCGCATTCGAGAACTTCGCAGCGCTGTTCGCTGTTCGCGAGCCGGGCGGCATGGTCCGCGAGCACGGCGGCATCCGCGGCCAGGGCTTTCTCGAGCGCAGCGATGCGATCCGCGCGCGCATATAGCTGGTCTTCGAGCTCCGGAATGTCCGCGCGTTGTACGCCGAGGCGTTCCTTCGTGGTGTGTAATGACTCGAGGTGCGCGGCCAGTTGCTCGCGCAGTTGGGCGGTCTCGGCGTTGGCGCGCGCCACCGCGACGCCGCGTTCCGCGTCGGCGATACGTGCGCGTTCATTGAGCTCTTCGATGCGTCGCTCGGCGGTCGCGAGTGACCTGCGCAACTCTTCGATGAGCGGCGGCGAAGGCGGCAGTGTGATTTGCACCGGCGACGATGCCACCGGGTGTGTCGGCGTGGCCGTGATGACCGGGGCGGACGCCGGCGCGGGTGTGGGAACCGCCGAAGGCCTGGCGGCTTTCCTTGCGGAATTGGGCACCGACAAGGACATCTGGGGCATCTCGTGCGTGCCGCTGTGATCGATGTCGTAAGCCGGCTTGGGGGCCGACGACATCACGGGCAACTGCAGGGTGGCTTCAGCAGAAACAGAGGCCGTCTGGGTCTGCGCGCCCGTCGGCAGAACCCATGAATCGGTATGCGAGATGGGATCGTTCAGCGTGGACTCGTACGCGGCAACGTCCAGAACCGGCAATTCAGCCGTGGCTTCATTGTCGACGTCCGACGGGGACGCGCTGGTATTCACCGGAGGCATCGCGGGGTTCCCCAATTCTTCGATTTCTGCGGGGATTCTAGCCCCCGCCCCGCGGCGGATGGTTGAAGACTTTTCGGGTACCTCGGGAAATGCGAATGTGCTTCTCAGTTCTGTCAAAACCCCCTAATCAGGGCGCCGAATCTTCGAAAGCCCGACATTGGGTTATGGTTGCGTCCTATGGACACCGCCCCACCGCGCCTGCGGCGCGCGTATTTTGAGTGCCGCCACGGCCAGCTTCACGTGCATAACGCCATCCCGGTGGGTGGCGGGTTCGACGAGCTGACCACGCTCATCTGCCTGCACGGAGCCAATGGAACCGGCCGGATGTTCCTGGAAGTCTCGAAACGGCTCGGAAGCAGCCGCTCGATCTACAGCCCGGACCTGCCCGGCTGCGGCGAATCCGACGCCTCGACCACGCGGCTTTCGATCGGCGGGTTCGCCGATGCCATCGCCGATTTCCTCGATTCCATGCGCTTCCGCCAGGTCGACTTGTTAGGCGTGGGCGCCGGCGCCGCAGTGGCGGTCGAACTCGCCGTGAGCCGGCCGAAGGTGGTGCGCAAACTGTACCTGCTGGGTGTAGCCGGCAGGGAAACAGCGGCCCCGGGGCCCGACGCCCAGGCATTGCAGGCCGCCGCTGCCGATTGGCACGCCGACCGCCGGCAACTCGTCAAACAACCCGTGCTCGCGCTTGAGGACGAATCGGTCGAGACGCCAGCGCTGGCCGGCAAGATCGCGGAGTTTTTTGCCGGTCACTGACTCAGGACGTGCACGTGCGGTGCCGTGAGTCCGGAGAGTTTCTGCCTTTGGGTGCCGGCCGCATCGAAATTGGCGGGGTCGAGCCACCGTAGATAGGCGTCCTCGAGTCCACCGTTCCAGTCTCGGTCGATGATCGCGTACCAGGTGGTATCGCGATTGCGGCCTTTGTTGACGATGGCCTGGCGAAACAGCCCTTCGTAAGTGAAACCGAAACGCGTAGCTGCCGCGCGCGACGGCAGATTGCAGCTGTCGCATTTCCACTCGTAACGGCGATATCCCAGGTCAAAGGCATTCGCCAACAGGAGATACATCGCTTCGGTTGCCGCGCGCGTACGCCCGAGGCGCGGCGAAAAATAAATATTGCCGACTTCGATGACCCCATGTTGGGGCTCGATACGCATGTAGGCGCAGGAACCCACGGCGCGCGCCGTAGCCGCATCGACGATGGCGTAGAACTGCGGATCGCGCGACGCTTCCGCACCCAGCGCCCACTTTTCGTAGTCGTCGAAGTTGTCGTACGGTCCGTGGAACAAATATGTCCAGCGCGCGCCGTCGGTGTCCTCGCGCTGTGCTTCGTAGATATCGCGCGCGTGTTTGGCGGCGTTCAGCGGCTCGATCCGGCAGTAGCGGCCCTGCAAGGTCGCGTGCGGCGGAAACGGCGGCGGCTTCCAGCCGGGCAAATCGAAGCCAATCGGCTGGCCGAATTCGTTGAAGCGCTGTATTTCACCCGTTTTCATGAGTGCGATTCTCGCACCACGCACGGGACCAAGCGAAGGGACACTACGGCAAGGCGATCGGGAAAAGCTTGCCTCGACAAATCGAATCCGCAGAATGCGGAAATGAAAAACATGAATCGTTCCGCAATTCTCCTGTTGGCTCTGGTTTTCTCGACTTCGGCCTTCGCGGCCGACGACTCGCGACTGCTCACCGCCGAAAAAATGTGGGCACTCAAACGGCTCGGCGATCCGGCGATCACGCCAGACGGGCTGGCTGCGGTGTTGCCGGTGACCACCTTCGACATCGCGGAGAACAAGGGGCTCACCGACCTGTGGCTGATTCCATTGCCGGGCGGCCCCGGCCGCCAGCTCACCAGCGACAAAGCCAACGACACGCAGCCCACGGTCAGCCCCGATGGCAAGTGGGTCGCCTTCGTATCCAAGCGCGGTGATGACGCCGAAAGCCAGATCTACGTCATCGCGGTCGATGGCGGCGAAGCGCGCCGGGTCACCAATGTTCCGACCGGCGCCTCGGTGCCGAAGTGGTTCCCGGACAGCAGCAGGCTGGCGTTCGTCAGCGAAGTCTGGCCCGACCTGGTTCGCTGGGAAGATCAGGGGGCGCGCAAGAAACAGCGTGCCGATTCCAAAATGACCGCGCGCGTCTGGACGAAATCGCCCATCTCATACTTCGATCACTATCTCGATGATCGTGAACCGCATCTGTTTTCCATCGCGCGCGACGGCGGCGAGCCGGCGGCCATCACGCGCATGTCCGGTTACCACCTGTCGAAGCAGGAATACGATGCGTCTTCCTACGACATTTCTCCCGATGGGTTGGAAATGGCTTTTGCAGCGGAGACCGACCGCACCGGCATCGACAGCAATTTCGATCTCATCCTGCTCGAGACCTGCGGGTGCAAGCCGCCGCGCGACATCTCCACGGCCAACAAGGCGGATGAAGGGTCGCCGCGCTACAGCCCGGACGGTCGGCGGCTCGCGTTCACGCAGCAGCGCGAACGACGTTTCTACGCCGATCGCGCACGCTTGATGATCTACGACCGCGCCGCCGGAACCACGGTGGGTGTCACGGAAAACTGGGACCGGACCGTGGACGGGTTGGTCTGGGAACGCGATTCGCGCACCTTGTTAGGCTCCATAGACGACGCAGCCACGCGCCGCATATACCGCTTCAGGCTCGATGGCGGTGCACCGGTGGCGGTTACGAAGGCTTCGAGCTTCAGTTCACTGGCGTTGTCGGGCAATGGCAAGGCGCTGGTGGGAATTCGCCAGAGCTTCAGCGAACCGCCCACCCTGGTGTCGATTGCACCGCGCACCGGCGCCGCCACGAAGCTTTCGACATTCAACGACACGGCGCTGGCGAGCTTCGATCAGGGCAAGGTCGAGAGCGTCGTCTACAAGGGCGCCCGCGATGCGGACATCCAGATGTGGGTCGTCTATCCACCGGGCTTCGACTCGACGAAGAAATATCCGGCGATGATGCTGCTGCACGGAGGGCCGCACAGCGGCATCACGGATGCCGTGCAGTGGCGCTGGAACGCGCAGGTGTTCGCAAGCTGGGGATACGTGGTGACGTGGCACAACTTCCATGGGTCGAGCGGCTTCGGCAATGACTTCACGGATTCCATCAATCCGGACCAGATCACCATGCCCTACGAGGACACGATCAAGGCCGCGGGGTGGCTGATGGCGAAGCCGTTCATCGACAAGGAACGCATGGTGGCGGCCGGCGGCAGTTATGGCGGCTTCCTCGCCGCCACGTTGTTAGGCCGGGACCATCCTTTCAAGGCGATGGTGGCGCACGCCGCCGTGTACAACCGGTTCACGCAGATCGGCGCCGATTACGGGGCCGAGACCGAACGCTTCTTCAACTTCTGGGACAAGCCCGAAGAGTTTGCGCGCTATTCGCCACACAGCTCCGCCGGCAACTTCAAGACACCCACGCTGGTCATCCACAACCAGAACGACCTGCGGGTGCCGCTGAACCACGGCATCGAGTTGTTCAATACCCTGCAGAAACGCGGCGTACCATCGAAGCTGGTGTATTTCCCGGATGAGAACCATTGGGTGTTGAAGCCGCAGAATTCACTGTTCTGGTATCAGACGGTGCGCGACTGGGTTGCAACTTACGCCAAGCCTGGCCCGTACTAGTTGTGGAGACGCGCATGAAACGACGCACGCTGCTTGCCCTCACCACCGCCGGCGCCGCCGCCCTCGCGCTGCCGTCATGGGCGGCCAGAAAACCGAAGCCGCTGAAGATCCTCATCCTTGGCGGAACACGTTTCATCGGGCTGCACATGACGGCGCTGGCGCTGAAGCGTGGCCATACGCTCACCTTCTTCAATCGCGGCAAGACCAAGACGGACCGGTATCCCGAAATCGAACGCATCAAGGGCGATCGCAATGGCGAGATCGACGGGCTCAAGGATCGGGAATGGGACGTGGTCATCGACAACTCCGGCTACGTGCCTCGCCATGTACGGCTCTCGGCGGAGCTGCTGGCGCCCAAGGTGAAGCAGTACGTGTTCGTGTCGTCGATCTCGGTGTACCCGGACTTCAGCGTGCCGCGCGACGAGAAATCGCCCGTGGGCAAGCTCGCCGATGAAACCGTCGAGAAAGTGGACGGGGAAACCTACGGACCGCTGAAGGCGCTGTGCGAACAGGCGGTGGAGAAGGCGCTGCCCGGCCGCACGACGATCATCCGGCCCGGGCTCATCGTCGGCCCCGACGACAACACCGATCGCTTCACCTACTGGCCCGCGCGCGCCGCGCGCGGCGGGGAGTTCATCGCGCCGGGCGCGCCCAGCGATGCGTTCCAGGTCATCGACGTGCGCGACCTCGCGGCGTTCACGATCAACGCCGTCGAGAACAACTTTATCGGCACCTACAACCTCGTGTCGAACGTCAACGAGTTCAAGTTCGGCGAGCTCACCGACGCCTGCGTTGCAGCCGCGCGCAAGCAGGCGAAACCCGCCGATGCGCCGCGCGCCACCTATCTACCGACGGCCTTCCTCGAGGAACAGAAGGTCGAGCCGTGGAGCGAGATGCCGGTATGGTTGCCGGCCAAGGGCGACGAAACGGCGTTCGCCGGCACCAGCAACAAGGCGGCGAAGGCCCGCGGTCTCAAGATCACCCCGATCAAGAAGACCGTCGATGACACGCTCGCGTGGCACCTGACGCGTCCCGAGGAAGAACGCGTCAAGCTCAAGGCCGGCATCGCGCCCGAGAAGGAAGCCGCAGTGCTCGCGGCGTGGAAGGCTAAGAAGGCCTGAACTCAAAGCGGCCCGAAGGGCTGCGCATCGGCGATGTCGTAGATGTCGAGCTGCTTGCCGGAGCGCACCATGCGCTTGCCGAGCTTGGGGAAATCCGCCACTTCGAAATCACGGTTTTCGCCGCCCGCCAGATACAAGAGGTCCGCGGGCCCGGGATTGCGCATGTGATGCGCCACGGAAGGCGCCGGAAAACCGATGAAGTCACCGGCGTTCACCTCGTATTCCACGTCGTCGATGAGCGCGATCGCCTTTCCCGACAGCACGTAGATCCACTCTTCTTCACACTGATGTGAGTGGTAGACGTACGACTCCTTGCCCGCCGGTACGCGGATGAAATTCACGCCAGTGCGCTTCAGTCCGACGCTGCGCGCCAGCTGCGTACCGTGGAGTTCGGAGTTCGGGTTCCAGGGATGGGAAAATTCCTGGGAGTGCGCGGCGATGTCCGCGGCGCGCACGATGTTGAGGCTGGGTTTGTCCATGCCGCAACCTTAGCAATTTCGTCGGGAATTCACCGGCCGGAAGTACAGCTTCCGGCCGGTGTGTCACATCAGGCTGGCGGTGCCTCTTTCTCGGCGCTGTTCTTGCCGAGAAACCAGATGATTCCGCCGACCACGATCAGCGCGATGCGGATACCGTTGCCGATGCCAAGGCCCCAGTTGTCGACCCAGCTCAGCAACGTGAACTCCATGTCCATGTAGTGCAGCACGAAAGAGCCGGCACCCATGAGTACCAGAAAACCACCTAAACCTTGCATTGTTTCTCCCCTCGTCGCTTGTAGTTGTTATCGACGGAACGGGACAGTACGCCCCCAGGCTAGCTAGGGCAAGCCTCGAGCCTTCATAGATAGAGTCTAGCGAGCGTGTACGCAATCATGCCCAGGCCGAGGCATCCGAGAATGTTGCGCGACCAGCAAAGCCACAGTCCCGCGGCCAGTGCGCCGATGAGCCGCGGATTGAGAAGCGACAGATCGATCGCGGCCCCGGGCGGATGGATCAGGATGTCCGGCACGATGATGGCGGCGAGTGTGCACACCGGCGCGTAACGCAGCGCAACTTCGACTCGCGCCCCAAGGCGCAACTTCGCGCCGGCAATCAGGAACGAAGTTCGCGTTACAAAGGTGGACAGTGCGAGGCCGGCGATCACCACGGCGAGCGCCCAACCTGTGACCGGATCGCTCATGTGTCCTCCGCCGATTGCGGTGGCGAGCGCTGCTGTGCCACATCGGTGAGCGTAGCGGCCACGATGCCGGCGATGGCGCCACAAAAGAGGCCGAGCTTGAACGGCATCGGATAGGCGATGAGCGCGACCACCGCCGCCGCCGCGGCTCCGACGATGGCGGGCCGCGCATTCAGGCTCGGGCCGACGAGCGCCACGAGCGCGAGCGTGCCGGTGAATTCCAGGCCCCAGTCGGTGGGCACGTAACTCGCGCCGATGATTCCCGTAATCGCCGACAACTGCCAGGTGATCCAGTTGTTGGCGCAGACGCCGGCGAACCACGCGTCGCGATGTTCCGGCAGCGCGCCTTCCTGGGCTGATCGCATGAAGCGGGTGAACGTGAAGTCCGTCATGAAGAAGCCCAGCGCCGCGCGCCTGCGCCAGGGCAGGTTGGCGAAATGTGGGCGCAGGGCCGCGCTGTAGATGACGAAGCGAAGATTGGTGATCAGCCCGGTGGCGACGATGACCCAGAGCGGCGCGCCGGCGACGATGAGTGGCAGCGCCGCGAGTTGTGCCGAACCTGCGTACACCAGAAGCGACATCATGATGGCCCAGTGAACGGCAAGACCGCCCTTGACCATGGCGACACCACTGACCATTCCCCAGGCGAACGCGCCGGGCAGCGAAGGAAGAATGGCTCGTTGACCGAGCCGAAACGCCGCGCGGCGCTCCAGGTTCTGCGCGCTTACCACACGCCGGTGTTGGCCATCGACACCCAGGGCTCGCGCGGCGGCAGCGAGCCATCCTTCTGCAGTAGTTCGATCGAGATGTTGTCAGGCGAGCGCACGAATGCCATGCGGCCGTCGCGCGGCGGGCGGTTGATGGTCACGCCGTGTTTCTGCAACCGCTCGCAGGTGGCGTAGATATCGTCCACCGCATACGCCAGGTGGCCGAAATTGCGGCCGCCGCCGTAAGCTTCCGGTTCCCAGTTGTGCGTGAGCTCCACCTGCGCCGTGTGGTCACCGGGCGCGGCCAGGAAGATGAGCGTGAACTTGCCTTGCGGGTAGTCGGTGCGCTTGACGACTTCCAGGCCGAGCGCGTCGCAGTAGAACTTCAGCGAGGCATCGACGTCGGTGACACGCACCATGGTGTGCAGGTACTTCATCGCCACTCGACCAGTTAGAACATCTCCGAGGCGCCGGGTGGCTTCACGTCCACCTTCTTGCGCGACGGAATCCAGTCGCCGGTGATCATGGCTTCGTACGGCTGTCCCGGGCCGACCATGGGGTACACGCCCGCATCGGGATCGATGATGACTTCGAGGAAGGCCGCGCCCTTGAACGCGAGGAATTCTTCGATGACGCGCGGAACGTCGGCTTTCCTGTCGAGCCGCACGGCGTACTTGAAGCCGTCCGCCTGGGCCGCCTTGATGAAGTCCTTGGTGTGCAGCGTCTTCTCGGAGGCCGACAGCCGGCCCTTGAAGAACAGCTTCTGCCACTGCTTCACCATGCCATCCCCATTGTTATTGAGGATGACGACCTTCACGGGCAGGTCGTAGGTGGTGACGGTTTCGAGCTCGCCGAAGTTCATGCGCACCGAAGCGTCGCCATCGATGTCGATGACCAGTTTGTCGCGTCGCGCGAACTGCGCGCCGATGGCGGCGGGCAAGCCGAAGCCCATCGTGCCCATGGAGCCGGAGGTGAGCCATTGGCGCGGATTACGGAAATCGCAGTACTGCGCAGCCCACATCTGGTGCTGGCCGACACCCGTGGAGATGATGGCCTCGCCTTTCGTGACTCGGTTGAGCTCTTCGATGACGTAGTAAGGCTGGATCTTCTCGCTGTCGCGATCGTAGTTCATCGCGTAGGTGCGCCGCAGGTCGGCGAGATACGCGAGCCACTTCGACCGGTCCCGCTTGAAGCCGGCGCGACGGCCGTGC
>DASQJS010000150.1:0-4830 GCA_035630995.1 Steroidobacteraceae bacterium
GGGGACGCGCCAGGGGGCGCGTCCCCGCCCCCTGATTACTTGCACCCAGGCTCCCGAACACCCCTGTAACCGCCCTGTTATTCCTGCATAACCAGAAATGCTTTCCGGGCAGGGGGTTGCGACCTATAAAGTCCCCCGCACTTTGGTAAGCCGGCCCTCTGGCCGGCTGCTGCTATTGCCGGAAAGGGATCGATGCAACCGCAAATTCAATCAGTTACGCCGCTGAAACCCGTTCCTGGGAGCCGTGCTCGTCCGGCCGCGTCCAAGCTGACCCACCTGGCCCGGCTCGAGGCCGAAAGCATCCACATCTTCCGCGAAGTGGCGGCCGAGTTCGCCAAGCCGCTGCTCATGTATTCCATCGGCAAGGACTCCTCGGTCCTGCTGCACCTCGCCCGCAAGGCCTTTTTCCCGGGCCGTATTCCTTTCCCGCTGCTGCACATCGACACGGGCTGGAAGTTCAAGGAGATGATTTCGTTCCGCGACGAGACCGCCAGGCGGCTGAACGCCGAGCTCATCGTCCACACGAATGAAGCCGGCAAGACCGCCGGCGTTTCGCCGTTCACGCACGGTGCGCGTTACACCGACATCATGAAGACCGAGGCGCTCAAGCAGGCGCTCGACAAATACGGCTGCGACGCCGCCATCGGTGGCGCTCGCCGCGACGAAGAGAAGTCCCGCGCCAAGGAGCGCGTGTTCAGCTTCCGCGATGCGCAGCATCGCTGGGACCCGAAGAACCAGCGCCCCGAACTCTGGAACCTCTACAACGGCCGGCTGCGCCGCGGCGACAGCATCCGCGTGTTCCCATTGTCGAACTGGACCGAGGTCGACATCTGGACCTACATCCACACCGAAAACATCCCGGTGGTACCGCTGTATTTCGCCAAGCCGCGTCCGATCGTCGACCGCGACGGGCTCAAGATCATGGTCGACGACGACCGCTTCCCGCTCAACCCGGGTGAGAAGCCGCACCTGGAGACCATTCGCTTCCGTTCGCTCGGCTGCTATCCACTGACCGGCGCGCAAGTGTCCAAGGCCGCGAACGTCCCGGAGATCATCGAGGAGATGCTGCTCACCACGACGTCCGAGCGCCAGAGCCGCGCCATCGACGCTGACTCCGCGGCCGCCATGGAAAATCGCAAGCGCGAAGGGTATTTCTGATGGCCGCCGTCCCAGTCAAACCGGCTGCCAGCACTCCGGTGGAGGCACCTCGCACCCTGGAACAATTCCTCGCGCAACAGCGCGAGATCGACTTGCTGCGTTTCATCACCTGCGGATCCGTCGATGACGGCAAGAGCACGCTGATCGGCCGCCTGCTGCACGACACGCGCCAGGTATTCGACGACCAGCTTTCGGCCGTGGCGAATGACAGCCGCCGCTGGGGCACCACCGGCGAAGTGCCGGACCTCGCTTTGCTGGTCGACGGCCTCCAGGCCGAGCGTGAGCAGGGCATCACGATTGACGTCGCATACCGCTACTTCCAGACGCCCAGGCGCAAGTTCATCGTCGCCGACTGCCCCGGCCACGAGCAGTACACGCGCAACATGGCCACCGGCGCCTCGACCGCCGATGCCGCCGTGGTGCTCGTCGACGCGGAGAAGGGCGTGCGCGTGCAGACGCGCCGCCACACGCACATCGTCTCCTTGTTAGGCGTGCAGAACGTGATTCTCGCCGTCAACAAGATGGACCGAATCGACTACGACAAGTCGAAGTTCGAAGCGATCGCCGGCGAGTTCGTGCTCTACGCGCGCAAGCTCGGCGTGAAGAACATCGAGGTGATTCCGGTTGCAGCGCTGGTCGGTGTGAACGTCGTTTCGCGCGGCACGAAGGAAACGCCCTGGTACACCGGGCGGACGCTGCTCGAGGCTCTCGAAGGCATCGAGGCGGGCCGCAACGACCTGCTCACGGAACTGCGTTTCCCGATCCAGCTAGTGAGCCGCCCCGATGCCAACTTCCGCGGTTACGCGGGCACCATCGCGAGCGGCGAAATTGCCGTGGGCGACGCGGTGCTCGCATTGCCCTCGCGCAAGTCGAGCAAGGTGCGCGAGATCACCACGGCCGATGGCCCGCTCGAGAAGGCCGGCACGCACCAGGCCGTCACCATTGTCCTCGAGGATGAAATCGACCTGTCGCGCGGCGACGTGCTCGTGCATCCGGATCATCGCCCGACACTGGCGCGCACGTTCGATGCGAACCTCATCTGGATGGGTGAGGCGCCGCTGCTGCCGGGCAAGCGTTACGAATTCAAGATCGGCAGTCGCTACGTCAAAGGCCTGGTCGATTCGATCCAGCACCGCATCGACGTGAACGATCTGACGACCCGCAGCGCCGATGCGCTGGATCTCAACGGCCTTGCGCGCGTGCGCATCGCGTTGGAAGAGCCCGTGGCTGTCGATGACTACAAGCTGAGTCGCGCCACCGGCTCTTTCATCATCATCGACCTGCTGCACTTCGGCACCGTGGGTGCCGGCATGGTCATTGCGCCTGCCAACCAGGCAGGCCGCGCGAACTCCGACATCGTGTGGCAACCCACACGCGTCACGGCCGCGATCCGTGCCAACCAGAAGAGCCAGAAACCCGCCGTGGTATGGTTCACCGGTCTGTCCGGCTCAGGCAAGTCCACGATCTCCAATGCGCTCGAACAGGCTCTGGTGCAACGCGGCCATCACAGCTACCTGCTGGACGGCGACAACATCCGCCATGGCCTCAACATCGATCTCGATTTCTCCGAAAACGGGCGCAACGAGAACATCCGCCGCGTCGGTGAGGTGTCGGCGCTGTTCGTGGATGCCGGGCTCATCGTCATCACCGCCTTCATCTCGCCGTTCCGTGCGGATCGCAACAGGATCCGTGAGCGCATCGGCGATGCGCAATTCATCGAGGTCTATCTGTCCACTTCACTCGAAGAGTGCGAGCGCCGCGATCCCAAGGGCCTCTACGTGAAAGCGCGTGCCGGCGAGATCCGCGAGTTCACCGGCATCGATTCGCCATATGAGCCGCCGATCGCGCCGCAATTGACCATCGACACTTCGAAGCAGGACATCGGTGCATCGGTGGACCAGATCCTCCGCTATCTCGAAAACCGGGGCTTCCTGCACCAGACGGACCCTGGTCTATGAAGAGGGGACTATGAGCGGCGGCGTCGTCATCCAGGGAAATTTCCCGATTCCGGAGGATCGCCGGGATCAACTGCAGCAGCTCGCCACCGAGTTGAATCGCGAGCAGCTGATGTGGCTGTCGGGTTACTTCGCCGGCGCTGCCGCGGCCGCGCCGTCCAGCATTCCAGGGTTCCAGGCCAATCTGCTCGGCGGTCAGTCACGCGCGCAACTGTCGTCCGCCGCCGCGCCCGCTGCGTTTGCACCGGCGGCTGCCGCCGCTGCCGCGCCGCTGCCCACGGTGACCGTCATCTCCGCTTCGCACACCGGTAACGGCCGCAAGATTTCGGAGAAGCTGACGGCCGCGGTCCAGGCGCTCGGCATGCAGGCGCGCATGATCAAGGCCGGCGACTACCAGCCGCGCGAGATCGCCAAAGAGAAACTGCTCTACGTGGTCATCAGCACGCACGGTGATGGCGACCCGCCGGATGAGGCGCGCGGACTCTACGAATTCCTCGGCACCAAGCGGGCGCCGCAACTACCCGAGCTGCAGTACTCGGTGCTCGCGTTAGGCGACACCAGCTATCCCAAGTTCTGCGAAGCCGGACGCGTCATCGATGAACGTCTCGCCAAGCTTGGTGCCAAGCGCCTGCTGCCGCGCGTCGATTGCGACGTGGACTTCGAGAAGCTGGCGCAGACCTGGGCTGATGACGCGCTCGCGCGCGTGCGCGAATACAAGGAAAAGCATGCGCCGGTGGGCGGCGTTGCTACCGGTGTCGCTCAAACCTCCGCGCCGGCCGCCGCCATTCCCGAACTCACGCGCGCGAACCCCGCGACTGCCGAGGTGCTGGCCAACCAGCGCATCGTGGGCCGCGGCGCGCTGCGCGAAGTGCGCCACGTGGAAGTGTCGTTTCCGGGACTCGGCAATCTCTACAAGGCCGGTGATGCGCTCGGCATCGTGCATCGCAATCCCGAACCGGCCATCGACGCCGTATTGAAAGCGACCAGGCTCGACGCGGCCGCCGCGGTGACGCACGAAGGCAAGACGCACACGCTGCTCGAGTGGCTGCGCGACGAGCGTGAGCTCACGCGCATCGCGCGTCCGCTGCTGGTGCAGGTGGCCAAGCACGCAAACGTCGATATTTCCGAGTTGCTCGGCAACGCGCAGGCGATGGCGAAACTCACCGCCACTTGCCAGGTTTCCGACATCCTGGGCACTTACCCGGCGGAATGGACTCCCGAGGCGCTGGTGAATGTGCTGCGTCCGGTCACAGGTCGCGTGTACTCGATCGCCTCCAGCCCCGCGGTCGTCGGCGACGAGGCGCATCTGACAGTCGCCGTGGTGGGCAGCGATACCGATCGCAAACTACTCGCCGGTGCCGCCTCGCATTTCGTGGTCAACACACCGGCCGACAGCAAGGTCCAGGTGTGGATCGAGAAGAACGAACGCTTCCGTGTGCCGGCCGACAGCTCGCGCGACATGATCATGGTGGGGCCCGGCACCGGCATCGCGCCGTTCCGCGGGTTCGTACAGGAACGCGAAGCCACGGGCGCGACGGGGCGCAACTGGGTGTTCTTCGGCGGCCGCTCGCTGTATCACGACTTCCTCTACCAGCTCGAGTGGCAGCAGGCGCTCAAGCGCAAGTCCGTGCATCGCGTGGACGTGGCGTTCTCGCGCGACCAGGCCGAAAAAATCTACGTGCAGCACCGCATCAGGCAGGCCGGCAAAGATCTCTTT
>DASQJS010000151.1:0-5171 GCA_035630995.1 Steroidobacteraceae bacterium
CAAAAATCATGAATCGGTGACGGTCGTCGTCGATCCGGCCGACTACGGCCAGGTGCTTGGCGAACTCGACGCCAACGATGGCGCAACCAGCATCGACACGCGATCGAGTCTCGCCGCCAAGGCGTTCGCCCACACCGCGAAATACGACACCATGGTGTCCAACTATCTGCTGGGCCGCGAGAGCGACGACGCCGCATCGTTTCCGGCAACCCTGCCGCTGGTGTACGAGAAAATTCAGGACCTGCGTTATGGCGAGAACCCGCACCAGAAAGCGGCGTTCTATCGCGAGCTCGGGCTCACCGGTGCGTGCGTGGCTGGCGCCACCATGCTCCAGGGCAAGGAGCTTTCGTTCAACAACATCGCCGACACGGACACCGCCGTGGAATGCGTCCGCGTGTTCAATGAACCCGCCTGCGTCATCGTCAAGCACGCCAACCCCTGCGGGGTCGCCACCGGCGTTTCGTTGGCCGACGCGTACGACCGCGCCTACCGCACCGATCCCACGTCCGCATTCGGCGGAATCATCGCGTTCAATCGCGAGCTCGACGCTGAAACGGCCATTGCCATCAGCGGCCGCCAGTTCGTGGAAGTCATCGCCGCGCCCTCGGTATCCGCGGAAGCCGCAGCAGTGCTCGCTGGTAAGGCGAATGTCCGCGTGCTGGTGCTCGGCCCTCTCGCCAGCAAGACGCCGACCGAGCTCGAATATCGCAGCGTGGTGGGGGGTCTCCTGGTGCAGAGCCGGGATACGGCGCTCGCGCAGCCCGACACCTTCAAGATCGTCACGGAAAAGCGGCCGACGCCAACCCAATACGCGGACCTGTGGTTCGCCTGGCGCGTGTGCAAGTACGTGAAATCGAATGCCATTGTGTTTGCGCGCGACGGCATGACGATAGGTGTCGGCGCCGGGCAGATGTCACGCGTGTACTCCACGCACGTGGCGGCGCTCAAGGCGAAGGACGAAGGGCTGGAAGTGGAAGGCAGCTCCATGGCCTCGGATGCCTTCTTTCCGTTTCGGGACGGCATCGATGCCGCCGCCAAATACGGCATCTAGGCCATCGTTCAACCCGGTGGCAGCAAGCGCGACGATGAAGTCATCGCCGCGGCCAATGAACACGGCATGACCATGGTGTTCACGGGCATGCGCCACTTCCGGCACTAGCCATGAAGATCCTGATCGTGGGTTCCGGCGGGCGCGAACATGCGCTCGCGTGGAAGTGCGCGCAGTCGCCCAGGGTTTCGGAGGTGCTGGTGGCGCCCGGCAACGGCGGCACAGCCACGGAGCCACGCGTGCGCAACGTCAACGTCGCCGCCGAAGACATCGCCGGCCTGGTGGCGCTCGCCAAGGCCGAAAGGGTCGGGCTCACCATCATCGGGCCCGAGGGTCCGCTGGTCATTGGCGTGGTCGACGCCTTCGCTGCCGCAGGCCTGCGCTGCTTCGGACCGCGCAAGGCGGCCGCGCAGCTCGAAGGCTCCAAGGCGTACACCAAGGAATTCCTCAAGCGCCACGGCATTCCGACCGCGGCCTATGCCACGTTCACTCGTGAAACCTTCGACCCCGCCTGGGTTCGCGCGCAGCGCACACCGATCGTGGTGAAAGCCAGTGGACTTGCCGCGGGCAAGGGTGTGGTCATCGTCGACACGGCGGAAGAAGCCATCGCAACTGCGCAATCGATGTTCGGCGGCCAGTTTGGCGCGGCCGGCGACCAGGTGGTCATCGAAGAATTCCTGCCCGGCGAGGAAGCCAGCTTCATCGTCATGGCCGACGGCAAGAACATCGTGACCATGGCGACGTCGCAGGATCACAAGCGGCTGCGCGATGCGGATGCCGGTCCCAACACTGGCGGCATGGGCGCGTATTCACCCGCGCCGGTCGTGGATCGCGCCATGCACGAACGCATCATGCGCGAGGTGATCGAGCCTTCCATTCGCGGGCTTGCGAAGGACGGCACGCCGTACACGGGCTTTCTGTACGCCGGCATCATGGTGCATCCCGACGGCACTCCCAATGTGCTCGAGTACAACTGCCGCTTCGGTGATCCGGAGACGCAGCCCATCATGATGCGGCTGAAGAGCGACCTGGTGGAACTGTGCGAAGCCGCGCTGGATCACCGGCTGGACTCTGTCCATGCCGACTGGGACTCGCGCGCCGCTCTCGGCGTGGTGCTGGCGGCCGAAGGTTATCCGGACAGTGTGCGCAAGGGCGATGAGATCGCGGGGCTTGGCGCCGCGGCCAAACTACCCGGCAAGGTATTCCATGCCGGCACGAAGGCCGAGGGCGGCAAGGTGCTCACGCACGGCGGGCGCGTGTTGTGCGCGGTCGGCCTGGGCGACAGCGTCTCGGCGGCGCAAAGCCAGGCTTACGGTCTGGTGGACGCCATCAGCTGGCAAGGCATGCAGTGCCGGCGGGATATCGGCTATCGCGCCATCGAAAGAGAGCGAGCGAAGCCAACCCGCTCCTGAACTGAGCCCATTGCGGTGGTGGACTCGATCCGCGTGCCGGGCCTACAGTTCCGGCGGGAATTCGCGCATGGCGCGATGGTCAGAAAAACATGCAAAAGAGCACCGAGCAGGAATGGCAGTTCACCGCTCCCGGCCTCGACGTCGTGCGTGCCTGGCTTGCAGCGCAACCCCATGAAATCACTGATCGCCGGCTGGCCATTCAGCCGACGCTCGAACTCACCGACATTTACTTCGATTCGCCCGACTGGATGATCTTCCGCGCCGGCTTTGCGCTGCGCATGCGCAGCGAACGCACCGGCGCCGACGTTGAACAAACCGAGGTCACGCTGAAGTCGTTGAGCGCCCCGCACAACGGCCTGGCGCGTCGCACGGAATTTTCGCAACTCGTCGATGGCGCGGATATGAACGCCGTGGTCGCCAACATGACCGGCATCGGCGTGCGAATCCGGGAACTCATCGGCGAACGTCCGTTGACGCCGCTGTTCAAGGCCAACACACGTCGCGAGCGCAGGCAGTTGCTCGAAGCGGGTTCGGACCTGGCGCTCGCGGAAGTGGACCTCGACGAGACATCCATCGAAGCTCCTTCCGGCGCTTTGCAACAACTGAAACGAGTCGAGGTCGAGTGCATCAACGCGACACCCGCGGCTCTCGAACCTTTCGTGATGCAACTGCGCGACGCCGCCCAGCTCGAGCCCGTGCAGATGTCCAAGTTTCGCGCGGGCCTGAATGCAGCCGGCCTGCAGCCCACCGGGCAGCTCGAGCTTGCGAGTGTCGAAATCTCCGCGGCGCAGCCGTTCGCGGAGACTCAGTTTGCATTGCTGCGCCGTTACTTCGCAGTGGTCCTGGAAAAGGAGCCGCTGGTACGGTCCGGTTCCCCGGCCGCGGTGCACGAGATGCGGGTAGCCGCGCGCCGTCTCGACGTCCTGCTGCGTGCGTTTTCGGGGTACGGCCCACGCTGGGCGGCGGCGTCACGTGGCACGCTGCGCGCAATCATCAAGGCGCTGGGCGAAGTGCGCGACCGCGACGTGCAGCTCGAGTATCTGCACAACTCGTCCGCCGCGCTCACCGGAACTGATCGCGCGGCGATCGAACCCTTGCGCGAGCGCCTGGCGCAACAGCGTGTCCGGGCGCGGGCGCGACTGCTGCACACGCTCGATTCGACCCGGACCCGTTCCTGGGTCGCTCACTGGCTGGATCAGCTGCGCCTCGGCACCGACAGCGGCGCCCGCGCACGTGCGGCGACCACCGGCAGTGTCGCGCGCGAGCTCATCCGTTCGTCGGCGGGCAAGCTGCGTAAACGTGCCGACCGCCTCAACGACAACTCGAGCGCCAAAGACTTCCACGGAGTGCGCATTCGCGCCAAGCGCTTGCGCTACACGCTCGACGCGTTCGGCAGCCTGTATGGCGACGCCGCGCGCGAATACCTGGACGCGCTAGCAAAACTGCAACATGTACTCGGCGAATATCACGACTCGACGGTGCGTGCCGGATTGTTTGCGGAAATTGTCACGAGCGGGAGGCGCGTGCCGGCAGCCACATCGTTCCTCGTAGGGCGTCTGGTGGAGCGGGATCAGGGCAAATTCAGGGAATGTCAGCGCAAATTCTCAAAAGCCTACCGGCGGATAAAGCGCCGCCGCTGGCGCGAGCTGCTGGCGGCGATGCGCGAACAGGAACGCGCCGCAGTCAAAATTCCGGGTGGCGCTGGAATCACGTGATGGATGTCTATCTCGTCAGGCATGCCATTGCGCACGAGCGCAATTCCACGCGCTGGCCGAATGACGCATTGCGGCCGCTGACCACCGCCGGCTTGCGCAAATTTCGCAAGGCAGCGGCGGGGCTGGCTCGCTGCGTGCCGAAAACCGCGGCCGTATTCACGAGCCCCTACGTTCGCGCACGCGAGACGGCCGCGGTCCTTTCGGAATCCGCCAAGTTCAGGGCTGCCATCGAAGCGACCGAACTCGCACCCGGCAAGACACCGCGCGCGGTTTTCGACCTGCTGCGGACGCGGCGTCGTGCCGCAGTCGTACTCGTCGGGCACGAGCCGGATTTGAGTGCCTGGGTGTCGGCGGCATTGGCCGTCGAACCGTTGCGCGTCAAGAGTGAATTCAAGAAAGGTGGCGCGGTCTGCGTACGCTTCGAGAAAACAATCGGACCCGGGTCGGCCATGCTCGTCTGGATGCTGCCGCCGCGCGTGTTGCGCGCGATGAGGTAGCAGCCCGGGCCTAACGCATCGGGAAATTGATGATCAACTGATACGCCTCGGGTTTGGCCTTGGCCGGATCGTAGCTGTCGCCGGTCAGCCTGCCGGGCATCAGCTCGCAATTGCGCCGCGAAAGCGCCTCGGCCGTTTTGCGCAGCGCATTGCGCATTCCGGTGCGCATGGCCTCCCGAAATTGCAGTACCCCATCGTTTGAAATTCCCGGAAATCGCTGCCGGATCAGGTCCGTATACAGGATGTCGGTTTTTTCCCGCAGCGTGGCGTGGCGCTTGCGCCAGTCCACCAGGAGCGGGGCCAGCCTGGGCTTCATATCCGGAAACGTCTCTGCGCAGGCCTCGACGTGCACCTGCACGATCCCGAGGAATGAATCCATCTTGTCGACGGCGTCGCGCATCGCGGCCTGGTCGGCGTTCGGTGAAGCGCGATTTAATGCCGTGGCCGGCAGCTTCGCGACGTTGAACCGGGTGACGGGTGTGCTCGCGACCACCTCCGT
>DASQJS010000152.1:0-5317 GCA_035630995.1 Steroidobacteraceae bacterium
GTCTCGGCGACCGGCCAGGGGTTGAAGGCGCGAACGCGCCGATCCACCTCCGGCGCCGGCAGGTTCCAGTCGATGCGCGCCTCCGATTTCTCGAGTTTTGGCGCGTAGGTCGCGCCGGCGGCGGGCTGCGGTGTGGCGGCGAGCGTGCCCGCGGCGAGCCCGTCGAGAGCCTCCATCAGCGCGGCCGCACCGAGCTCCGCGAGCACGTCGTGCAAATCGCCGGCGGTATCGTGACTGCCGATGGGATGGCGACGCGCGAGCAGCATCGGACCCGTGTCGAGTCCGGCATCGAGCTGCATGATGGTGACCCCGGTTTCCGCGTCGCCCGCGAGAATGGCGCGCTGGATCGGCGCCGCGCCGCGCCAGCGCGGCAGCAGCGAACCGTGGATGTTCAGGCATCCCAGGCGAGGAAGGTCGAGCGCCGCTTGCGGAAGAATGAGCCCGTAGGCGACGACCACGAGCACGTCCGGAGCCCATTGCGAGAGTTCGGCGCGTCCCTCGTGGGTCTTGAGCGTCGAAGGCTGGGCTATCGGAAGCCGGTGTTCGGCAGCCAGTAGTTTGACCGGCGACGCGCGCAGATGTTGTCCGCGTCCCGCGGGGCGGTCCGGCTGGGTAAGCACGCCGACGACCTGATGCCTGGACTTGAGCAGCGCGCGGAGAGCGGGCAACGCAAACTGCGGTGTGCCCGCGAAGGCAATACGTAACGAGGTCATGGGCACGCCCGAAGGCTTGGGGTGAATCGTCGTCAATAAGACCGTGCGGATGCCGGTTCGCGTGCCTTGCCGGCACGCTCTTTGCGATCTTTTTCCAGCTTCTTGCGAATGCGCTCGCGCTTGAGATCGGAGAGATAGTCGACGAACAGTTTTCCTTCGAGATGGTCCATCTCGTGCTGGAGGCACACGGCCGCGAGCCCATCGAGGTCAACCTCGAAGACCTTGCCCTTCACGTCCTGCGCGCGTGCACGAATGGTGGCAGCGCGCTTCACCTCGTCGAAAATGCCGGGCACCGACAGGCAGCCTTCCTCGGTAATCCCCACCCCTTCGCGGGTCAGAATCTCCGGATTGCAGAACACCTGCGGACTCGCCTTTCCCTCTGAAATATCCATGACGATCAATCGCTTATGGACATCCACCTGAGTAGCCGCCAGCCCGACGCCGGGTGCCGCATACATGGTCTCCAGCATGTCGTCGGCCAGACGCGCGAGCGCCGCGTCGAACACCTCGACAGGCTTGGCCTTGGTGCGAAGACGGGGGTCCGGGTACTCAAGAATTTGCAGGCGCGCCATGATGTTCCGCTCGATTGCTGCTAATGTTTAGGCGATTCGACCGTGGACAAGGTTTGCGTGGCGCGGATGGGGGAAGATCCCGTGATCCAGCGCACAAACTTGACAATAGATCGTAGGCCCTCGTGCTGCGGCGGATTATAACAGTGGGGTCCGCTTGCCCCACCCAGGATTGAGGAGTGGAGGATGTCTTTCAATCAACAACTTAGGGAGCCGCGCGTGCTCGCAATTCTGAACCCGCGGGTCATCGCCCTCATGGTCTTTCTCGCTGCCGCGCTGATCGGTGCCGGATGCAAATCCGCGCCTCCGCCAGTGGCACAGCCTATCTCGACGCTGCCTCCGGGTGTCGCCGAGGGGCCTGCACCGACTGCCGACGATATGACGGCCACGGAAGCCGCCGTGGCGGCCATGAACGAAGCACCCGTTGCGGAAACCGCTACGCCCACCGCGCAGCTCATCCGCCCCGATGCGCCCATGAACTACACCGTGAAGCGCGGTGACACGATGTGGGATATCTCCGCGGTATTTCTCAAGGATCCCTGGTTCTGGCCCGAGATCTGGCAGATCAATCCGCAGGTGGAAAACCCGCACCTCATTTATCCCGGCGACGTGTTGTCACTGGCCTATGGCGCCAATGGCGATGCGACCGTGAGCATCTCGCAGTACAGCGGCGCGCGCCTGCAGCCGCGTCTGCGCAGCGAAGGCCTGGAGGGCCCGATCGCCGAGATCCCCTTCTCGGCCATCGCCGCATTTCTCACGCGGCCCAGCATCCTGACGAGGGATCAGGCTGTGGCAGCTCCGCACATTCTCGCTTTCCGCGATCGCCACATAATCGGCGGGACGGGACATGAATTTTACGTCAAGGATCTGAACGCAACGCTCGACCAGCGCTTCACCGTCATGCACGTGGGCGAACCGATCCGCGATATCGGCTCGAACGAGATCCTCGCCTACCAGGCCAACTACGTCGCGGTGGCGGTGGTGAAGGCTCCGGGTGAAGTGTCCAAGGCGGTCCTCACCGAAGGCGCTCGCGAAGCGCTGCCAGGCGATCGGCTCATTACAGAAGAAGGCGACAGGTCGCTCGCATTCAGACCGCATGCGCCGCAGACCGCGGTCGACGGCCAGATCATCGGCCTCGCGGATGGTGCCACACAGATGGGGCCATACCAGGTGGTGGTCCTGAATCGTGGCGCGAATGACGGGATTGCCCAGGGCACGGTACTCGCCGTCGACCAGCAGGGCGAAGTGGTACTCGACAGGAATCGCGATTATCCGTGGAGTGTGGAAGGCTTCGCGAATGAGGTACAACTACCCTACGAGCGCGCCGGCACGCTCATCGTGTTCAAGGTGTACGAAAAACTCAGCTACGGCCTGATCATCGGTGCACGCGCTCCCATCCGCGTCGCGGATCGCGTTTACAACCCGTAACGCATTTCTCGACATACAGACGAGATAGGGCCAGCCATCGCGCTGGCCCTTTCGTTTTAGGCTGCCGCGATGAATTCAATTCCGGCAGCCACGCTTCGGCGCGTGGCCATCGTGGCGCGCGCGCCCTCGTTGAATGCCGCGCAGCTGGCGCAACTCGCTGCCGTTGAGCCCGATCTCGCCATGCTCGAGTGGCGCGACCTACGTGCATTCGCGCAGCTCGGGCTAACTACGCACACCGCCGCGTGGCTGGCCACGCCCGACGAGGCGCTCATCGACTCCGACCTGCGCTGGCTCGAATCCTCGGGCACCGGGTTGTTGCCGGCGACGTCCGCCGACTACCCGTCGTTGTTGCGCGAGTCGCCGGATGCGCCGGCCGTGCTGTTCGTGCGGGGTGACGTCCGCATCCTGGGTGATCCGCAGCTGGCCATGGTCGGCAGCCGAAATCCGACCGCGGGTGGCCGCGCCACGGCGCGCGAGTTCGCGTCGTTTTTCGCGCGGGCCGGCCTCACCGTCACCAGTGGTCTCGCGCTCGGCATCGACGCCGCCTGTCACGAGGGCGCACTCGCCGCGGGCGGCCCCACCGTTGCCGTACTCGGCTGCGGGCTCGACCAGATCTATCCGCGCAATCACGAAGACCTGGCGGAGCGCATCGCGGCCAGCGGCGCGCTGATCTCGGAATTCCCGCCGGGCACCGAACCAATGCCGGCCTGCTTTCCGCAGCGCAATCGCATCATCGCGGGCTTGAGCCACGGCACCCTGGTCATCGAAGCGGCGCAGCGGTCGGGGTCACTGATCACCGCCCGGCTGGCAGGTGTCGCGGGCCGGGAGGTCTTTGCCATCCCCGGTTCCATCCACAATCCACTCGCCCGGGGCTGCCATGAGCTCATCCGGCAGGGCGCCAAGCTGGTCGAGCGACCCGAGGATGTTCTCTGCGAGCTCAAGATTTCCCTTGCAGCGCAACTAGTTGCGAGCGCCCCCGATGAGCCTTCTCTTCCTGTGGAGGGGGTTCCAACGTTGGACAAGGAATACAAAATCCTGTTAGATGCGCTCGCCTTCGAGCCAGCAAGCGTCGACAGCCTGATCGAACGCACGGGGATGAACAGCGAATCGATCGCTTCGATGCTGCTGATTCTGGAGCTCGACGGGCACGTGGCGCCGCACCCCGGCGGCCGTTACAGCCGCATGGCGGGACAATGAAGCCAACGACAACCGGCGACAGCATGACCGGAAGTGTTTTAGACATTCTTATTTACGTGTTCGACCAGTACATGCTGGCTGAAGCCCCGGAAGTGCCCGAACGCGAAACCCTCGCCGCCGATCTCGAACGCGCCGGATTCGGCCGTCACAATGTCGAGCGCGCCCTCGACTGGCTGGCGGATCTCGCCGGCGAACGTTCACGGCCCGACATCGATTCGACGCAGCCTTCGCTGCGCGTCTTTTCCGCCGATGAGCTCGAGCGTATCTCCACCAGCTGCCGTGGTTACCTGCTCCAGCTCGAACAGGACGGCATCCTCTCGCCGCTGCAGCGCGAGATCGTCATCGACCGTCTCGTCGCCCTCGATGGCGACGACGTGGATATCGACAGGCTCAAGTGGCTGGTGCTCATGGTGCTGTCGAGCCAGCCGGGCCAGGAACAGGCCTGCGCGCGCATGGAAGACCTGTTGTTCGATGAAACGGATTCGTTGCCCAACTGATGGCTGAAAATCTAGTCATCGTCGAATCGCCGGCGAAAGCAAAAACCATCAAGAAGTACCTCGGCAAGGATTTCGAGGTGCTGGCCAGCTATGGTCACGTGCGCGACCTCATTCCGAAGGAAGGCGCGGTCGATCCGGACAATCACTTCGCGATGAGTTATCGCTCCATCGAGCGCAACGAGAAACACGTCGACGCCATCTCGCGGGCGCTGAAGAAATCCAAGAACCTCTACCTCGCGACCGACCCGGACCGTGAAGGCGAAGCCATTTCCTGGCACCTGCGGGAACTGCTCAAGGAACGCGGCGAGCTCAAGGACAAGACGGTCAAACGCGTCGTGTTCTACGAGATCACCAAGGGTGAAGTGCAGCGTGCCGTCGCCGAACCGCGCGATCTGTCGCTGGACCTCGTGAACGCGCAGCAGGCGCGGCGCGCGCTCGACTACCTGGTCGGCTTCAATCTCTCGCCGCTGCTGTGGAAGAAGGTGCGCCGCGGTCTGTCCGCAGGGCGCGTTCAAAGTCCGGCGCTGCGCATGATCTGCGAGCGCGAACACGAGATCAGCATCTTCAAGCCGCAGGAGTACTGGACGCTCGAAGCCGAAGGCGAACACAGCGCACAGTCATTCCCGCTCAAGCTCATCGAATTCAACGGCCAGAAGGTGGAGCAGTTCAGCTTCACCAACGAGGGCCAGGCACGTGACGTCGAAAAGGCGCTCAACGATACGTCGCAGGGTTTCCTGCACGTGTTGTCCATCGACCGCAAGCAGCGCCGCCGCAACCCGTCGCCGCCTTTCACCACCTCCACGCTGCAGCAGGAAGCCGCGCGCAAGCTCGGATATTCCGCCCAGCGCACCATGCGCCTGGCCCAGCAGCTATATGAAGGTGTGGACTTCGGCGAAGGCGCCGTCGGTCTCAT
>DASQJS010000153.1:0-7467 GCA_035630995.1 Steroidobacteraceae bacterium
GTTCCACCCGTTGCTCACCGAATCCGCCTGCTGGCGAATAGACAGGCCTGCCTGTGGTTCTATCAGCGTGAGTTGGAAATCCTCGCCGCGAGTGCCCCTCACATACCATGCAGTGATTGGCGAGCTGACCTTCAGGCCTGCTGGGCCGACTAGATTGGCCGCCTGAACTGTGAGTCGCAGGCGGCCGGGATACGTGGCTGCGATCATGTCGGCATGCAGTCGCACTCCATGGCCGAGGTCGAGATCGAAGCCTGTAAGGCGCAAGAACGGCCATACGCCGACGTGAACCGAGCCGATTCGACAGACCATTCCGTGGCGTACGGCTGAGGACTCGATCCGCTCGCGAACCGCGCGCTCGAGCATGGGCCTTAGCAACGCGGCCAGGCTTGCGACCAGTGCGGCGACGATTGCTGCTGCGAGCCACCTTCGTCCGCGTGTTCCAAACGACATCGCCGCAGGATGCCACACCCGGACAGCGGGCCGGCTGGCGGGCGTCCGGCCACGGTCGGCGTCGATCAGGTCCGCTTGAGTTCGTCGTAAAAATGGTGGAAAGGGAGGAATCAATACCCGCGGCGCATCGCGATGGTTTCTAAGGAAATTCTCATACGTCGCTTACGGCACTAAGCAACACCCGTGAGTGAAGCCGGAACGTGAGGCAGTCAGAAAAGTCGATTCCGCCCCGCGCGCGGAAATGATCGAGCGCCAACTGGACGACGTCTGCGTCCTGAACGGTGATCACTTCGTGATTGAGCAGCATGTCGACGGCGGTTGCGATTTTCTCGCGAGCCAGGTCGTAGACCGCATCGAGAACCCAAAGCGTTTCAGCCAGCACGAGGTGGGAAATCCACGCGCCCTTGGCGACGGCCAATTCCGCTGTCCGCGCTTGGACGGCGTCATCTCGCACGATCAGGCGAACCAGGATATTGGTGTCAACCGCGAGAGTAATGCAAATCTGTCAATCGTTCTGACCAGGTGGTCCAAAAATCGACCGGCAGATCGCGGGCTGAACACAGCAAGCGAGCGCGATGCACTTGGCTAATCGCCGCCCGGTCCGTCCTCGAACCTCAGGTGTCTCACGCTCTTGCCGTTCCGCCGAATCAATTGGAGGGCTTCGACACCGATCTCAATGTGCCGCTGAACGTAGATGTCGGTGACCTTCCGATCCGAGGCCTCTGTCTTCACTCCCTCCGGTACCATCGGTTGGTCACTGACAAGCATTAGCGCCCCGGTCGGAATCCGGTTGGCGAAACCCGAGGCGAAGATCGTCGCTGTCTCCATGTCGATCGCCATTGCGCGTGTGCGGCGGAGATACTCCTTGAAATCGTCGTCGTGTTCCCAAACGCGGCGGTTGGTCGTGTAGACGGTGCCGGTCCAGTAGTCGAGACCCAAGTCTCGGATCACCGTGGATACCGCACGTTGCAAACTGAACGCCGGCAAGGCTGGCACCTCGGGCATCAGGTAGTCGTTGCTAGTACCCTCGCCGCGAATTGCAGCGATCGGCAGCACCAGATCGCCGATGCCCGCTTTCTTTTTGAGCCCGCCACACTTGCCCAAGAGCAGTACGGCTTTCGGCATCCGGGCGGACAGCAAATCCATGATCGTTGCAGCGTTTGCACTCCCCATGCCGAAATTGATCATCGTGATTCCGTCGGCCGTCGCGTTCGGCATCGGGCGGTCGCGGCCCATGATCTCGGCGCCGGTACGGCGCGCGAATATCTCCACGTAGTTGCCGAAATTCGTTACCAGGATGTACTCGCCGAATCCCTCGATAGCAGTACCCGTGTAGCGGGGCAGCCAGTTGTCGACAATTTCCTTCTTGGTCTTCACTTTTCAACCACCGTAAACGTTGCCATTCGCCGCGAGCGTAGCATCGAACCGAAATGCGGCATGTGGTGGCTTTCATCATCGTCCGGCCTGGTGTCGACCGCGTGGACGAGTACGTGGCCCGTGGCACGCGTTTCGAGCTGGAATTGGCGGCCTCGAGCGCCGGGCACTGTTGTCGGAATCAACGTGGCAGGAGGCTTGGCGAACATCGATCCTTGGCCTGACCTGAGATTTCCGGACACATCGGATCGATGTAGTGATCGACTTGGAGGTGCGAGATGGGCAAACGGATTTACAGCTGGAATTCAGGCGCGAAGCGGTTCGAAGGGCGACCGAACCTGGTGCGATGCTCTCGCAAGTGGCGCGGGAGATCGGGTCAAGCAGCAGACGCTGCATCGCTGGTAGAAGCGCGACGGGCGTCTGCCGAGCGAGAAGGAAGCCGACGCGAAATCCGGTAGTTCGGAGCTCGGGCGAATGCGGCGCGAGAACATCAAAGATACGTGCAGAGCGCGACATCCTAAAAAAGCGCTCGGCTACTTCGAGAAGGAACCGGGCTGTAGTTCGGGTTCATTGCGAAGCATCGAGCGATCTGGCCGACGCGATATAAGACGTTACCGATGTGTCCGGAACGGACCTCGTAAAAATGGTGGAAAGGGAGGGAATCGAACCCTCGACCCCGGCATTATGAGTGCCGTGCTCTAACCAGCTGAGCTACCTTTCCACGTCCCGGAAAATCGCTTGGGACTGGCCCAAGGCGAAGGGGCCGCGATTCTCCCGGCGCCGCGTGCGGGTGTCAAGGCAATCCCCACGAAAACAACCACTTAGCCCTCCGCCCTGACACCGGTGCCCGGGCCGCCTGTCAACCGGGGAAAAGAGCGATTCGCAACGCTGCGATACGTCTCTCAATTCGGGCCCGCCGGATCAAGTGTGAGCGGAATCAAGCCGATAGCTGGCTTTGGGGCGCTCTCGGTCGGGCGCCAGGATGTCTACCGCCCATGAAAAGGCTGCAGTTCGCTCACCTGCCGTTGCGTACGAAGCTCGTTGCCGCCAGCGCGTTGACGGCGTCGATCGCCTTGCTGATCGCGGCGCTGACGCAGGGCGTCACCTCCTATTTCTACAGCCACAGCGAAGCTTACGAACACCTGCATGCCGTCGCGCGCGTCATCGCGGGCCGCAGCACCACGGCGATCCAGAGCCAGGACTTCGGCCAGGCCGAAGCACTGGTCAGCGCACTGCGCGTCGAGCCGAACGTGGAAGAGGCACTGCTGATCGATCGGCAGAACCGCGTGCTCATGCACTACGCGGGCAGCAAGACGCTGCTCATCGCCAGCAAACCGGGCGAGCTCACGCCGGTCCAGAAGTGGCAGCACGACGCGATCCAGAGTGGCACGCACCAGCATCGTTTCGATGGTCTCACCGCGCTGCACCTGGTCTACCCGATCACCGACCAGGGCAAGCTCATCGGCCACCTGTACGTGCGCGCGAACCTGGTCGAGCTGCAGGAAAAGATCCTCGTCGAGCTCGGTATCCTGCTCGGCAGTTCGGGCATTGCGCTCGGCCTAGCCTATCTACTGGCGCGGCGCGTGCAACGGCAGATCGCCTCTCCCCTGCTCAACCTGGTGGAGACGATGCAGGCCGCCGAGCGAGGCGACTATTCACGGCGCGCCGACGTCACCTCGGATGACGAAATCGGCTCGCTCATGCACGGCTACAACGGCATGCTGGCCAAGATCGAGCAACGCGAGGTCGAGCTCGCGCGGCAACACGAGCTGGCCGAGGCCCAGGTGGTCGAGCGCACCAAGAGCCTGGCCGAGGCGAACAAGACCCTGCGCCAGGCCATGAACGACAGCGTCGAGGCCTGCCGCATCGCCGAAGCCGCGAGCAAGGCCAAGAGCGAATTCCTGGCGCGCATGTCGCACGAAATCCGCACGCCCATGAACGGCGTGCTCGGCATGACCGAGCTGCTGCTCGATTCGAAGCTCGATCCGCGCCAGCGCCGCTTCGCAGCGACCATCCAGAGCTCGGCCGATGCGCTGCTCGCCATCATCAACGACATTCTCGACTTCTCGAAGATCGAAGCCGGCAAGCTGCGCCTGGAAGCGCAAGACCTCGATATCCGGCAGGTCGTCGAGGAAGTGATCGACCTCTTCGCGCAGCGCGCTCACCAGAAAGGCATCGAGCTGCTGCTCGACATCGACCCTTATCTTCATCGCTGGGCCAAGGGCGACGAGCTGCGCATCCGCCAGATCCTCATGAACCTGGTGTCGAACGCACTCAAGTTCACCGCCAGCGGCCACGTGCTGATCCGCGCGCGCGGCGTGACGCCATCCGAAACACATGTGTCACTGGTCATCGACGTGGTCGACACGGGAACCGGCATCCTTCCCGAGAACCAGGCGGCGATCTTCGATGCGTTCGTGCAGGAAGACGGCTCGACCACGCGTCGCTTCGGCGGCACGGGACTCGGGCTCGCCATCAGCCGCCAGCTCGCCACACTCATGGGCGGCGACATCACGGTGGTCAGCCAGCCCGGCGTCGGTTCGACGTTCTCGCTGGCCATCACGCTGCCGGCGGCGCCCGCCATCGCGTCGGATTCTTCGCAGGGACTGATGCTGGCGCCCGGCACGCGCGTGCTGGTCGTGGACGACAGCGCCATCAACGTGGAAATCCTGGGCTCGCAGCTCGAAGCCTGGGGCTTCATCGTGACCACCGCGGCCAGCGCGCTCGAAGCACAAATGCATCTCGACGCACTGCAGGCCGAGAACACGCCGCCGAAGATCATTGTGCTCGACTGGCACATGCCCGAACAGAACGGCGTGGACTGGTTGTTAGACGTGCGGCGCAATCCGCAGTGGAAATCCATCCCCGCCATCATGGTGAGCTCGGTCGCGGACGATATCGAAGGTGGCCTGGTCACGCAGCTCGCGCCGATGCGCCGCCTCTCCAAACCCGTGCGCCAGAGCATGCTGCGCCGGGCCCTGCACGAAGCGCTGCAGGCGACACCTTTCCACGACGTCAGCTCCGCTCCCGCCATGCTCGCACCGGAAAACGAACCCGTACTCGATCATCTCTCGGTCCTGCTGGTCGAAGACAACATGGTCAACCGCACTCTCGCGCTCGAGATGCTGCAGCGGCTTGGCTGCGATGCCATGCACGCCGGCAATGGCGTCGAGGCGCTGGACGCGCTCGAGAAACAGGAATTCGACGTGGTGCTCATGGATTGCCAGATGCCCGTCATGGACGGCTTCATCGCCACGCGCAAGCTGCGCGAACGCGAAGTGGCCCGCAAGCTCGAGCCGACGCGCGTCGTGGCGCTGACCGCCAATGCGCTGGCCGGCGATCGCGAAGCCTGCCTCGCCGCCGGCATGAACGACTATCTCGCCAAGCCCTTCACGCTGGCGCAGCTGCGCAACCTCCTGCTGCCGTCCAAGGTATCGCGCTCGGCGGCCAACAAGGTGACGCTGGACCATTCGGCCATCGACGCCGTGCGCCAGCTCGACCCGGATGGACAGGACCGGTTGCTGTCGCGGTTGATCGCGCTCTATCGCGACGATTCCTCGCAGCTGCTCGCCGACATGGAAAATGCCCTGAAGGTCGGTAATACCGAGAACGTCGCGCGCGCGGCGCACACCCTGAAGAGCTCGAGCGCCAACCTCGGCGCCACGAACGTCGCGGCGATCGCGCGTCAGATCGAACACCTGGCGCGAGGCGGTGATATCACCGACCTGCCCGCCGCCATGACCAAGCTGCGCGCTCAGCGCACCGTCGCCCTCTCCGAGCTCGAAGCGCTCGACAACGCCAGGGTAGCCTGAAGTGCCGAGCAGAACTCCTTCCGAACCCATCCACGTACTCATCGTCGACGATGATGCCGGCTCGCGCCTGCTCATGCGGCGGGCGCTGGAGCGCAGCGGCTTCACCGTCTCCGAAGCGGCCGACGGCACTGCGGCCGTCGCGGCGGTCGAGGCCGGCGAGTGCAACGCTGTGCTCATGGACGTCGAAATGCCGTCGATGAACGGCTACGAAGCCTGCAAGGCGATCCGCGCGCGCGAGGGCGGCGCGCACCTGCCCATCATGATGGTGACGGGCCGCGACGACGTGGCTTCGATCAACACTTCGTACCAGGCCGGCGCCACGGACTTCCTCGCCAAACCTATCAACTGGAACCTGTTAGGTCATCGCGTCCAATACCTGGTGCGCGGTGGTCGACTGGTGCAGGAACTCGAGGAAAGCCAGGGGCGCCAGCGCGCCATGCTCGACGCCCTGCCCGACCTGCTGCTGGTGGTCGACCTCTACGACCGAATCGTCGACCGGCTGGGCGCGGCCGACAATCATCCATTCCTCGCCGGTGGCATCCGCCACGAGCAAAAGCTGGCGGAACTCGTCAGCGGCGATGCGGCTCGTTCCATCGCGCACGCGCTCGATGACTGCCGCGTACGCAACGAGCGCACCGAAGTGGAGTTCGAATGTATCCGCGACGGCGTCGAGCGCCGTTTCGAAACGCGCATCGTGCCCTACGACCGTGGGCGCCTGTTGCTGGTGTTGCGTGACGTGACGGAACGCCACCGCGCCGCGAACCGGATCCGCGAGCTCGCGTTCTTCGATCCGCTGACGCAGCTGCCGAACCGGCAGTACCTGCTGCAGCTGCTGGAAGAAGCGCGCCGCGAAGCGGCCACCACCGGCGAGCGATTCGCGGTGTTGCGCATCAATCTCGACCAGTTCAAACGCATCAACGACAGCATCGGCCATGGCGCCGGTGACGCGCTGCTGCAGGCCGTGGCACTGCGCCTCGGCACATTCCTCAAACTGGAGAGCGATGGCGCGGTGACCATGCCACTGGCGCGGCTCGCGGGCGACGAATTCGCGGTCGCGATCCGGCACCTGCAGAGCGATTCCGACGTGCAGAAGGCGATCATCAACATCAGCGCCGCATTCGCCTCGCCGTACCTCATCCGGCACCGCGATTTCTTCGTGACCTGCACCATCGGCATCGCCATCTTTCCCGACCACGGCAGTTTCGCCGACGAACTGCTGCGAACCGCGGGCCTGGCGTTGCACGAAGCGAAGACTTCGGGCGGCAATCGCGGCGTCATCTACAGCGAGCACATGCGCGCGCGTTCCGTGGAACGGCTGGAGCTCGAAACCGAACTTCGGCGCGCGCTCGAACAGAACGAGCTGTTCCTCGTCTATCAACCGCAGATCGAAGTCGCCACCGGCCGCATCGCCAGCGTCGAGGCCCTGGCCCGCTGGCGCCATCCCACGCGCGGCATCGTGCCGCCGGATGAATTCATCCCGGTGGCCGAAGAGTCCGGCCTCATCGTGCAGCTCTCCGACCAGGTGATGCGCCAGGCGTTGAAGCAGATTTCCGAATGGTGGCAGGCCGGATGCCGCGACCTGCGCGTGGCCGTCAACGTTTCGGGGGCGCAGTTCGAGGCGCCGGGCTTCCCGGACTGGGTGTTCGCGCATCTGGATGAAGCCGGATTGCCGGGCTCGTGCCTCGAACTCGAGATCACCGAGAGCCTGCTCATGGCCGACGAAGCCGCCGCGGCGCTCGCGGTGCGGGCGGTGCGCGAACTCGGCGTCCACGTCGCGATCGACGACTTCGGCACTGGTTACTCGTCGCTGGCCTATCTCAAACACTTTCCG
>DASQJS010000154.1:0-10571 GCA_035630995.1 Steroidobacteraceae bacterium
ATAACTGCAGGAACTATTGGCGAAACGAAACCGACTGGTAAACCTTTGACGTGACTGCCGATAATGCCGGCCCATGCAAGGCAAACGGATACTTCTCGGCGTCACCGGCGGAATCGCCGCGTACAAGAGCCCCGACCTCGTCCGGCGTCTGCGCGAACAGGGCGCGGAGGTGCAGGTTGTGCTCACCGCCGGCGCTCGCGAGTTCGTCACCCCGATGACCTTCCAGGCCGTCTCCGGCCGCGAAGTTCGCAGCGACCTGTGGGATCCGGAAGCCGAGAAGGCGATGTCGCATATCGAGCTCGCGCGCTGGGCGGATTTCGTGATGATTGCGCCGGCCACCGCGGACTTCATTGCCCGGCTCGCCACCGGCCAGGCGGACGATCTCCTAACTACATTGTGTCTGGCGACTTCGGCGCCGATCGCGCTGGCGCCGGCCATGAACCGCCTCATGTGGGCCAATGCCGCCACCCAGGCCAACGTCGCCACGCTGAAGGCGCGCGGCGTTCACGTCTGGGGGCCCGGCGAAGGCGACCAGGCCTGCGGCGAAGTGGGAGCCGGGCGCATGCTCGAGCCGACACAGCTCGCGGGCAATGTCGTCAACGCGATCGCGCCCACGGGCCCACTCGCCGGCAAGCGCGTGCTGCTCACGGCGGGTCCCACGCGCGAACGCATCGATCCAGTGCGCTTCATCAGCAATCGCAGCTCCGGAAAAATGGGCTTCGCGCTCGCGGCCGCGGCACGCGAGGCCGGCGCCGATGTCACGATCGTCTGCGGTCCTGTCGCGCTGGCTACGCCCGCCGGCGTGAAACGCATCGACGTCGAAAGTGCCGCGGACATGCTCAATGCGGTGATGAAGAACATCGACGGCGTCGACATCTTCGTCGCCACGGCCGCTGTCGCCGACTATCGGCCGGCGAATCCCGTTGAATGCAAGATCAAGAAGACATCCGAGTCGATGGATCTCAAGATGGAGCGCACCGTCGACATTCTTGCCACCGTCGCGGCGCGTGCGCTGCGGCCATTCGTCGTAGGGTTCGCGGCGGAGACGGATTCCGTGGAACAATACGCGCGGCAAAAACTCCTCAAGAAGAACCTCGACATGATCGCCGCGAATGAAGTCGGACACGACAAGGTGTTCGAGAAGGACGACAACGCATTGCTGGTGCTCTGGCGCGACGGACGTCGCGAGTTGCCGCACGCACCCAAGGTTGCGCTGGCACGCGATCTCGTGGCGCTCATCGCCGAGCTCTACGCCGAGCGCAAGAAGAGCCCGCGTCTCACCAGCGTGTCCGCATGAACGCGCAGGTTTCCGCCCAGCAGTCGGGCATTCGCGCGGATCGCGCGCTCAAGATCAGGATTCTCGATGCGCGCATCGGCAGGGAATTTCCTTTGCCTGCCTACGCCACCGCGGGTTCCGCGGGGCTTGACCTGCGCGCTTTGCTCGATGCCCCGCTGGTGCTGGCCGCTGGCAAGGCGGAACTGATTCCCACCGGTCTGGCCATTCATCTGGATGACCCGGGCCTCGCCGCCGTGATCCTTCCGCGCTCGGGTTTGGGCCACAAACACGGCGTGGTGCTGGGCAACCTGGTGGGCCTCATCGATTCCGACTACCAGGGGCAACTCATGGTGTCGTGCTGGAATCGATCCGCAACAGACTTCACGGTGCAGCCGGGCGAGCGAATCGCCCAGATGATCATCGTGCCCGTGGTGCAGGTCTCGTTGGAGGTCGTGGAGGATTTTGCCGCGAGCCAGCGCGGCGCCGGCGGCTTCGGCCACACTGGCACGCGCTGAAGCGGCTGCGAAGCCCGTGCTTTTTCGCGAGGGCCCGAACTACTGCTTCGGGGTGTTGGCCTGGTTAACTCGCGCGGCCGCCGACGTGCGCAGCTCCTTGAACCGCTTGATGTCGGCGTCGAACTGCGTCACCACTTTCTGATGCTCGGTCTTCTTGGCGTTCAGCGCTGAATTCTGCGTGCGCAGCTCGCTCATGGCGCGAACCATTTCCTCGGCGAGATCGTCGGGCATGCGGCGCGCACTGGGCTTCGTGTTGTAGGGCGCGAAGATGAGCGCGCGAGTTTTCAATCCCTCGACGCGAGTGGTGAGACTCGAAATGTACGCCTCGGCGGCGATGATCTGACCGTTGATCTGGTCGAGCCGCACGTCGCGCACGTTCTCGATTTCCTTCACCGACGGGTAGGTGGAGATCAGGAACATGTCGTGCTGCTTGCGCCGGGATTCTTCCTTCTGCCTGGCGGAGTATTCGGCAGCTTCCTTCGGATTCATCTCCGCCTGTTTCTTGCCCACCTCGAGACCCTGGGAATTCAGCAGCCTCTGTTCGCGCTGCGAATACTCGGCTGGTACATGGTCACCGTAGTGCACGACCCCGTTCTCGTCGGTCCACTTGTAGGTCCCTTTCGACTGACCCGCCGGCGTGCTTTGGGCCTGCGCCACGGATGCCAGCAGGGTGCTCGAGAGCAATGTCGCCAGGAAGAACGTGACTTTGCGCATGCGGCTATTTTGCCCCAGTGCTAGCGTCCGGCGATACCGCGCCTACGCCCCAATCGCGCTGGTAAGCCCGCAATGCCGCAATCTGTTCGCTGGAAATGCGAACTGCATCACTGGGGCCCTGGGCGAAGGTCTCGATGAGCTCCGCCAGGGTGAGGATGCTGACGCACCGCAAACCGTACTGCTCCGAGACCTCTTGCACCGCCGATTGCGCCCCCTGGCCGCGCTCCTGGCGGTCCAGGGCGAGGGCCACTCCGACGGGTGTGGCACCCGCCGCGCGGATGATTTCCACGGACTCGCGGATGGCGGTGCCGGCGGTGATCACGTCATCGACGATGATCACGCGTCCCTTGAGCGGCGCGCCCACGATGTTGCCGCACTCGCCATGATCCTTGGCTTCCTTGCGGTTGAATGCCCACGGGACGCTGCGGTGATGGTGTTCGGCGAGCGCCACGGCGGTGGTGGTGGCGAGCGGAATGCCCTTGTAGGCCGGGCCGAACAACATGTCGAACCCGATTTGCGAACGCGCCAGCGCGGCCGCGTAGCACTGGCCGAGGACCGCGATGGCTTCGCCGTCATTGAACAGGCCGGCATTGAAGAAGTACGGACTCTCGCGGCCGGACTTCAGCTTGAACGAGCCGAAGCGCAGCGCGGTGCGCGACATTGCGAGCTCGACGAAGGTTCGTTGATATTCCTGCACGGTCAGAGTCTTCCGTATGATGCGGCGGTGCGCATGATAACGGACAACCAGACTTGAGCGCAGAAACGACCGCCGTGCCGGCTGCCAAGCCGCGAATCAGCGAAGTGCTCACGCAGCCTCGCATGCTCGCGATCCTGTTGTTAGGCGCGGCGTCGGGGCTGCCAAATCCATTGTCCGAAGCCGTTATGCAGGCGTGGCTCACCGATCTGGGGTTGAGCAACACCAAGATCGGTTTGCTGATGTACGTCGCGTTGCCCTATCTGCTCAAGCCGCTGTGGGCGCCGCTGCTCGATCGCTACACGCTGCCGTGGCTCGGCCGGCGCCGTGGGTGGATCGTATTCATCCAGCTTCTTCTCGCGGCCGCGATCGGTTCGCTGGCTCTTTTTGGCGGTGCGCACCAGATCACGGCGATCGCGCTGGTGCTGCTCACGGTGGTGTTTCTGTCGGCATCACAGGACATCGTCATCGATGCGTACCGCACCGATGTCGCGCGGCCGGCGGAACGCGGCGTTGCCGCCGCTGCTGCCAACCTGGGGTACCGCGCGTTTTCCTACGGCGCCCTCGCGGTGGCGCTCATCGTCGCCGACAACGTGAGCTGGCGCGCAGCCTTCCTGACGCTGGCAGTTGCGATGGGATTGATGACACTCGCGACCCTCTGGGCCCCGGAGCCGGACGACCCGCGCGGCAAGTCGCTGCCGACGCTGGCGGACTCGGTGCTGATACCACTTAAGGAGTTGTTCGGTGCCCCGGGCACCATCGCGCTCATCGTCCTGATCATCCTCTACAAGGTGGGTGATGCGTTCGCGCTGAAGTTTTTCACCGCCTTCATGATCAACGTCGGTTTCACCAAGACGGAAATCGGCGTGGTGGTCAAGGCTGTGCTCACCACCGGCTCGATCGTTGGCGCGCTGCTTGGCGGCATCTGGATGATCAAGCTCGGCCTGCGCAAGGCGATGATGTTGTTCGCGATCGTGCAGGCGCTCACCAACCTGGGCTACCTGTTGCTATACGCGATGGGCAAGAACTACGTGGTCATGGTCGGCGCGGTGGCGCTCGATGCGCTCGCGAGCGGCATGGGTAACATCGCGTCCGTCGCACTCATGATGGCGCTGTGCGACAAGCGCTTCAGCGCATTCCAGTACGCGCTGCTGTCGATGATGGCCTTGCTGCCGCGCTACACGCTCGGTGGGCCCGCGGGCTACATCGCTGATCACGGAGGTTGGGGCGCGTACTACTGGACGAGTTTCGGGCTCGCGATTCCGGGAATCGTGCTTGTCTGGATCATGCGCAAGCGCATCGAGGCGCTGGATGCACCTCAGAACGGGCATGCGTGAGATCGACACGACACGAGTGCTTTGTTCGATGGCCGAGCTCGAGGAGACCGGCAGTCGGGGTTTTGCAGTAGGCGAGGGCGACTGGCCGCTGCGCGGATTCATCGTCAAGACCGCGGATGGCATTGCCGCCTACGTGAACTACTGCCCGCATGCCGGGCATCCGCTCAACTTCCGGCCGCACAAATTCCTGACCCCGGATCGCAATCTCATCATGTGCGCATCGCATGGCGCGCTGTTCGCGCGCGACAACGGGTTGTGCATCGCCGGGCCGTGCCCGGGGCAATCGCTGACGCCGGTGCCGGTCGAGGTGTTGAGCGGGTATGTGCTGCTGGCCGAAGGAGTCGACGTCGAGCGACTGGCGAACGCGCCGCTCTAGTTAGGGAGGTCCGACTGGAGAGATGTGCTCGATCCGAAAGGCTTACTCGAACAGGTCGAGACCTTCGAGCTTGCCTGCGCTCTGGCGTCGGTCGTCTTCCTTGTCGTAGCCCACGGTGCCGCGTGCATCGTCTTCTTCGGGGTCGACATCGACCGAGCCGGTCCAGTCTTCGGGCGGTTCGATTTCTTCGAGCGAGCCTATTTCTTTCGCAGCCTGCCAGTCTTCGAGGTCCATTTCTTCAACCGTGCCATCGAAGTACTGCATCTCGATGGTACCGTCGTCTTCATCGAAGGCGACGACTTCGAAAGAGTCGCTTCCTTGAATGCGGTACCAGTTGCCGATGGTGGGTTTCATCGAATCCCTCCGAATCGTGATGCTGCTATGCTGCTCGCGCCATTTCCTGAGTCGAGTTCATGTTGCTCCGGAAAGGTGTCACTTACAAGAACGAATATCTTGCGCAAAGCACCATGCTTGAACAGGCCCTGAAGTTTTTCATCGTGTTCTTCGTCGTGGTGGAACCGATCTCGCTGATCCCGGTGTTCTCCGGCCTGACGGAAGGCGCGAACGACGGCTACAAACACAAGATGGCCCTGAAGTCGGTGTTGGTTGCAAGCGGAATTCTGCTGGTTTTCGCGCTGGTGGGCGCCGGCTTTTTGTCGGCGATGGGCATCGCCATCGACTCGTTCAGGATTTTTGGCGGTCTGTTGCTTTTCTTGATCGCGCTCGAGATGGTATTTGCGCGTGAATCCGGGACGCGTACGTCGAGCGACGAAAAAGTCGAGAGCAAGAAGCGTGCGGACATTTCGGTTTTCCCTCTTGCATTCCCGTTCATGGCTGGTCCTGGTGCGCTGACAACCCTGCTGCTCTGGTTTGGACCGATTCCCGTGACCGAGCATCCGGTCCAGTTCCTCCTCATGTTCGCGTGCGCGCTGGTGGTGCTGGCTTTGTGCCTGCTCGCCATGTGGGTGGCGGGACCGCTGATGCGCGTCATCGGCGTCACCGGCACGAACGTGGCGAATAGATTGTTCGGTGTGGTGCTCGGCGCACTGGCCGTTCAATTTGTCGTCGATGGCCTACGCGCCAGCTTCACCGGACTTTGAAGCAGGCCCCATGCGCGCCTCATCCATCGCGTGTGTGCTCGCCCTGCTGTTGCCCGCTCTCGCGCATCCGCTGTGGGCCGGTGGGTGTCCCCCGCAGGGATTCGATCGGGCGGCGCTCGAAACTCTGAAGAGGTCGGGTTTCGAGCTCGCCGACTCGGCGCGGCGCCAGAAACTCGCGCTGGCGCTCCTGCCTTGTCTGTCGGACCCGGATCCGGCCATGCGCGACGGCATTACCTTCGAAGCCTATTACACGTGGATGCGCGCGAAGCTTCTGGATGTGCCAACGCGTACCGAACTACTTGTGCAACTGGGCGCCATGCTCGAGGCCGGTCAGGCCGATCGCGACGGTTTCCGACAGCCGTTTGCGGCGCTGGTCCTGGCCGAGGTCGCGCGCACCGACCGCATCGAACCCTGGCTGACGCCTGCGCAGCGCGCCGCGTTCATCGACAGCGCTGCGCGCTACGTAACCTCGGTGCGCGACTATCGCGGGTTCGATCCGAAGGAGGGCTGGCGGCACGGCGTTGCGCATGGAGCCGACCTGCTGCTGCAACTCGCGCTGAATCCCGCCGTGGACCGCGCCGGGCTCGATCGCCTGCTGGGCGCGGTTGCCGCGCAGGTGGCGCCGGGCGGCGAGCACTCATATATCTATGGCGAGTCCGAGCGGCTGGCGCGCCCGGTGTTGTTCGCCGCCCAGCGCGGCCTGCATACGCCGGATGAATGGAACGCCTGGCTGCTCGGAGTGGCGGCTCCGGCACCGTTCGACAGTTGGAACGCGGCGTTTGCCAGCAGCGCCGGCCTCGCCAGGCGTCACAACGTGCATGCCTTCATCTACGCGCTATACGCGAATGCGCGCGCAAGCGACGATCCGAAAATCCAGGCGCTGGTGCCGGGGCTGCAGTCGGTATTGAAAACCCTCTAGCCTTCTAGTTAGAGACAATCTCCCATATCGCAAACGACAGCGATTGTTATGACTTTGGGTATGTTGGGTGTGCCGCGCGAAATCGCGGCGTAGACTTCCGCGCGGCAACTCAGACGCTACAGGGAGTACGTCATGCGCAAGAGTCTCATAGGGATATGTTTCGCCATCGCGATGTCGTTCGCGCTGGTTCATTCCGCGAACGCGCAGGTGGCTCCGAGCCACGACCCGTCGCGCATGATCCGCAACACCGACGGCCGCTACTGGATCTTCACCACCGGCGACGGCGTCTTCGCGATGTCCTCGCCCAACGCCGACTTCAGCGGCTGGCGTGCGGAGGCCCCGGTGTTTCCGGTCGGCACATGGCCGGGCTGGATCAACAACTACGTGACGGGTTTCGGCGGAACCTTCTGGGCGCCCGACGTCATCAAGGTGGGCAGCCAGTACCGTCTCTACTATTCCTGCGCCGGCCAGGGAGCGCCGGCTGCCATCGGGCTCGCGACGGCTAACAACCTCGCCGGGCCGTGGACGGACCAGGGGCTCGTGGTCGCCGGCAACAACGCCATCGATCCTGCGCCCCTCGTCGACGGCAGCAACCAGTGGCTCACGTGGGGCAACTGGCAAACCGGCATCGATCTGCTGCAGCTGAATACGTCCAGCGGCAAACCGCTGAACTCGACGCGCTGGGATCTCGTGCCGGGACAGGTGGAGGCGCCCTATCTACACAAGGATGGAAGTTTCTACTACCTGTTCTTCCAGCGGGGGCTGTGCTGCCAGGGCGTGAACAGCGGCTACTACACGGTGATGGGCCGCTCGACCAGCGTGACGGGTCCGTACCTCGACAAGAACGGCGTCAGCGTACTCACGGGCGGCAGTGGCGCCGGCAGCATTTTCCTGCCGAACCGCGACGGCAGGTACATCGGGCCCGGGCACGTGGGATACGGCGAAGGCAAGCTGACGTATCACTTCTACGACGGCAACGACAACGGCGCGCCGAAGTTGCGCGTGACCACGATGTCGTTCAGCAATGGATGGCCGGTGGCAGGTGGGGTCGCGCCGCCGCCTTCGGGACAGCCGCCGGCGAACGGCACTTACAAACTGCGCAATCGCGCGAGCGGCAAGTACCTCGACAATCTCGGTTCAACCGCCGATGGCGCAAATGTCGCGCAGTGGGCCGGTGGGTCGAGCAATAACCAGCGATGGGTGTTAACGACGTCGGGAGGCTTCTCCAGGCTCCGCTGCGTTACCGGCGGAAAATACCTGGACAGCATCGGGCGGACGACCGACGGTTCCATAGTCGGTCAATGGGCCAGCGGCAGCAGCCCGAACCAGCAATGGACCGTCGTGCCCACGGGCTCCTATTACAAGGTGATCAACCGCGCGAACGGCAAGGCGCTCGATACGGGCGGGCAGACCGCGGATGGAACCGCCATGCAGATGTGGTTCGACAACACGAGCAACAATCAGCAGTGGACGTTTGAATTCATCAGCTCGACGACCAGCCTGGCGGCCACCGCCACCGCTGCGACGCGAAACGAAGTGACGGCCACGCGCGACCCAGGCGCAGCGCTGAGTGCCGTGCAGATTCGCATCGATCCGATGAGCCGCGAACTCAGCGTCAGGCTAGCCAAGGGATTCGCGGGCGAGAAACGGGTCAGCGTCGAAGGTCGCAACGGATTGGTGTGGGCCGAAGGCGCCTTCAACGGAGTAACGCACACGTTGAGCACCGCTGACATACCGGCCGGCAGCTACACGCTGCGCGTGACCGGAAACTCGGGAACCATCGAGGAACGCAAGATCCTCATCCGCCCGTAGTGGGGGGCAGCCCCCTTTTCCCAGCAAAAGGGGTCGGGCCTCACGAGGTCTGACCCCTTCAGGTGCGCTGAAACGCCAGATCCCAAACGCCATGTCCCAGCCGCGCGCCACGCTTTTCGAAACGCGTCGGCGCGCGTTCCTCCGGCCGCGGCATCCAGTCACCGGTGGGCGAAAGATTGGTGAACAGGCTCTTTGCGGCGCCGAGCACCTCGAGCATCTGTAGCGCGTACTCTTCCCAGTCGGTAGCTAGCCGCAACACGCCACCGGCGTGCAGGCGCGACGCGATCAGTTCCACGAACGGTGGCTGGATCAGCCGGCGTTTGTGATGTCTCTTCTTGTGCCAGGGGTCAGGGAACAGCACCAGCACTTCGTCGACGGAATCCGGCGCGATCTGCTCGCGCAGCACCTCTACCGCGTCGTGTGTGCTCGCTCGCACATTCGTGAGGTTGTTTGCCGCGGCCAGCATGAGCAGGTGACCCACGCCCGGGCGATGCACTTCGATGCCGAAGTAGTCGCGCTCCGGATGCGCACTCGCTAACGCGGCGAGATGTTCGCCGTTGCCGAAGCCAATCTCGAGAGTGCGGGGCGCGGAGCGACCGAAGATTTCGTCCAGCGCCAGCACGTACGGCGAGAACTCGACACCATATCGCGGCCACAGATCCTCGAGTGCGCGTGTCTGGCCGACGGTCATGCGGCCGGCGCGCATCACGAAGCTGCGAATGGATCGGTTGCGAAGTTCGTTCATTCAGTATGCGATGAGACCCTGGTAGACGGTAAGGAAGGCACGCGCGGCATTATCCAGTGCCGCTTCCCAGTGTGCGGCGGAATCGCTATCGGCTCCGTCGGTGATGTACTTCACGCAGGCGAAGCGCGCGTTCTCCGCGAGGCACACGCGCGCGAGGGCGAAGGCTTCCATGTCGACGACGTCGCCGGCGACATCGTGCCTATGCGTCGCGAACGAATCCGCGGTCGAACACAACACCTGCGGCAAATGCGTGAACAGCGCCGGAAACTCGATGACCGGCGGCGTCTCGTCGAAGGGCGTAACGCCCGGCGCGAGCCCCATTCCGCTCACGTCCATGTCACGTTGCGCGAAACGATTGCAGGCCGCCACGGTGTGCGCGGGAATCGTCCGGCTGCCCGCGGTGCCCAGGTTCACCACCAGGGGCTGGCCGGCGCCGGTGCAGCGCATCTCCGCCAGTCGTCGGGCCAGCGCCGCCGCGGCATTGACCTTGCCGACGCCGGTGTACAGGATTTCGGCGCCCGCGTGTTCCAGCAGGCCGCGCGATTCCTGTGGCAATGCCATGACGATCAACAATTTTTCGGGTTGCATGCTTCCACGTGGTTGTTCCCCCCAAGTTCGCTCGGCTATTCTCGCCCCTCTCGTTTCGAAGACGGGCGAACGCGGGTGTAGTTCAATGGTAGAACTGTAGCTTCCCAAGCTACTAACGTGGGTTCGATTCCCATCACCCGCTCCACCTCTGCTTTTGCGACAACGTCTGTGGGTCGATGGGCTTATTGAGCCCGCACTCTTCAGTGCCGAGTATGCTGCCGATGAAAGTTACGGCGTCGGTTCTGGTGGGAGTGCTCTCATTCGGGTGGAGCCCGCTGTGCGCCGCGGACGAAACCACCAATCCCGTGTCCGAGGCCACACCTCCTGCGGGTACATCCAAATTCCGCGATCCCGACGACGGGCAGATCGATCTCAGCCGGTTTCTCGCTACTCCGCGTCGCTTCATGCCCATTCCGCTGGTGGTCACCGAGCCCGCGGTGGGTTACGGCGGCGGTCTCGCGGCAATGTTCCTGCGGCCGCGCACGTCGGCCGGCA
>DASQJS010000155.1:0-35505 GCA_035630995.1 Steroidobacteraceae bacterium
CGCGAAATCGAGGACCACGCGCGCGCCCTGCGACATGCCCACCAGCAACGGCCTGGGGAGTTCGAGCCTGGTGATCAACGCGTGCAGGTCCTGCACGTCGGCACGCATGGACGCTTCGCCGGAGGAAAGTCCGAAGCCACGGCGATCGAAGCGCACGATGCGCAGCTGCGCGGCGAGCAGCGCCTGCGGTTCCCACATGTCGAGGTCGAGGGTCCACCCATGCACCAGCACCACGGCGGGGCCCGCGCCTTCGTCGCGGTAACGCAGACGGGCGCCGGGCACGGACAGGTGACGGTCGGCGGCGATCATGGGATTTCGAATACCGAAAAAAATTTCGCATTCAGGCTACGAGTGCGAACCTGCAGCGTCAAGCGGCGTGCGCCTCGATCCCGCGAGAGGTTGCTAGATCTGGGCGCTGAGCGCGATGCCCGGCACGCGCGCGAGCTCCACGGAGATCTCCTTGCTGGCCTTGCGCAGCATCGCCAGGCGCTGTTTGACCAGTGAGGCTTTCGAAGCGCGACGCGAGTGGCTGGAGCTGTTGAGCGCGGCTACCACGCGTCCCGCCTGGTCGAACACCGGCACCGCTACGGCCACGACGCCGTACGCAAGCTCGTCTTCCACCGCCGAGTAACCATTGCGGCGGCACTCCTCGATGAGTTGGCGCAGTTTCTTCGGTTCGGTGACGGTCTGGCTGGTCAGCGCGACGAACTTCTGCGTGCGGAAATACTGATCAAGGTGTTCGGCGCTCACGCCCGCGAGCAACACCCGCCCCATCGAGGTCACATGCGCGGGAAAGCGGCTGCCAACGTGCGCTTCGAGCCGCATGAGCGTACGCACCGAAGTTCGCGCCACGTACACGATGTCATTGCCGTCCAGCACCGAGAGTGCGGCCGAATCACCGGTGACACGCGCCAGCTCTTCGAGATGCGTCAGGGTCAGATGCTCGATGTCCATCGACTCGAGATAGGCCGCACCGAGCTCGAGCACCTTGGGGCGCAACAGAAATGCGCGGCCGCGACGCGTGACGTAGCCGAGCTCCTCGAGCGTGAGCAGGCAGCGGCGCGCGGTCGCCGCCGGCATGCGCGCGGTCGCGGCGATTTCACTGAGCGTGAGCGTCGAGTGGTCACGCGAGAAAGCCTTGATGACGGAGAGGCCCTTGGCGAGGCCTCCCATGACTTCGCGGCGCGGTGCCGATGATTTCGATGGCATGCGGACGATCATATTTCGGTATGCGAAGAAAAAGAAACGGCCGGCGCGCGCGTCTTGACGCACGAGGCCGGTGGGGTACAGCATGCTCCCGCGCGTATTCGTTAATCGAACTCTATTTCGCTATACGAAAAGTAATGTCGCGCGAGGGGCTCAAAAATTGAAGATCGGAACCCAGGCGCAGCGCACGTCGGCCATTTCCGCGTCCAACGCGGACGCGATCGTCGTTCGCGGGCGCAACCTGTGCACCGAGCTCGTGGGCGTCGTCACTTTCACCGATCACGCCTGGCTGCTGGTGGCCGGCGACCTGCCGAGCGCCGGGCAACGCCGCATTCTCGACGCCACGCTGGTGGCCATCGCCGAGCACGGCCTCGTGCCGAGCGTGGCCGCGAGTCGCATGACCCTCGCTGCAGCGCCCGAGGCGCTGCAGGGTGCGGTGGCCGCCGGAATCCTGGGCTGTGGCTCGGTGATTCTCGGAGCCGCGGATGCCGCGGGGCGGCTGTTCAACGCCATCGTCACTCGGGCTTCGAACGAGCCGCTTGAAGCGGCGGCTCGCAGCGTGCTCGGCGAGATGCGAGCCGCGCGCCAACCCGTGCCCGGTTATGGCCACCCCCTGCACAAGAAGCAGGATCCGCGGGCGGCGCGCCTGCTTGCCGTTGCCACGGAGGCCGGCACGTCCGGCAAGCACATCGAAGCGGCGATTCTTGTCGAGCGTCTCGTGCCGCAAATCTGGGGCAAGCCGCTGGCGATGAATGTTTCCGCCGCCATCGCGGCGGTGCTGCTCGATGCCGGCTATCCACTGCTGGCCATCAAAGGCGTGCCCATGCTGGCGCGCACCGCGAGTCTCATTGCGCATCTGCTCGAAGAGCAGCAGCGCCCGATCGGTTTCGTGCTCGCGCACGAAGGCGCCGCGTCCATCGGCTACGACGGCACGTGTCCCGACGGCTTCGTGCCGGGCGAGGAGTGACCATGCAGCCGGTACTTCGCGGTGTGAAGATCGTCGAGCAGGGCACGTTCATCACCGGTCCCTGCGCCGGCATGATGCTGGCCGACCTCGGCGCCGACGTGATCAAGATCGAAAGCCCCGGTGGCGACCCTTACCGCGCCTACCAGGGCGGCCTGTACTCACCGCACTTCCAGGCCTACAACCGCAACAAGAGAAGCGTGTGCTGCGATCTCAAGCAATCCGCCGATCGTGAGTTGTTCGACCAGTTGATCCTGGACGCGGACGTGTACATCCAGAACTTTCGTCCGGGCACCGCGGAAAAACTCGGCGCCGGCGCGGAGCGGCTGCGCGAACTCAACCCGAAACTCGTTTATTGCTCCATCAGCGGGTTCGGCGGCAGCGGGCCGTACGTCGAGCGGCCCAGCTACGATTCGGTGGCGCAGGCCTTGTCCGGTTTCCTGAGCGTCGTAGTCGATGAAGACCGGCCGCGGTTTCTCGGGCCGGCGCTGGCGGACGCGATCACCGGCATTTACGCCGCGTTCGGTGTGCTCGGGGCGCTGCTTGAACGGGCCGGCAGCGGCCGCGGCAAGCTGGTGGAAGTGTCGATGCTCGAAGCGATGGCGCATTTCGCCGTCGAACCTTTTGCCGCGTTCTTCGCGCTCGGTGCCGTGCCGAAATCCGCCGATCGCCCGCGGCTCGCGCAGGCCTACATTTTGCGCACCTCCGACAACCGGCTCATCGCGATCCACCTGTCGTCGCTGGAAAAGTTCTGGCTGGGACTCGTCAAGGCGCTCGAGGCAGATGAGCTCACGAGCGACGCGCGCTTCAGCGAGCGCCTGGCACGCATCAGCAATTACGAAACGCTGGGTGCGGAGCTCGACCGTCGTTTTCGCGGCCGCACATTGAACGATTGGTCGGCGCGCCTGAGTGCGAACGACGTGCCGTTCGCGCCGATCAACGGCATCGATTCGGTGGTCGAGGATCCTCAGGTCGGCCATCTCGGGCTCATCGTTCCGGTGAACGGAGTGCAGCAGGGCGGACGGCAGGCGGTGAGACCGCCACTGCAATTCGATGGCGAGCGTGCACACACGGTCTCCGCCGCGCCGCTGCTCGACCAGCATGGCATCGCGATTCGCGCGGCGATGACCGAAAGCCGGCGTTGGCCGGCGATGTCCGACGACGCGCCGCCGCGCCGCGCAACGGGGTAGCTGGAAATGTCAGAGACGAGGGGCAAACTCTTTCCGACCACGCTGGTGGGCAGCATGCCGCAACCGGAGTGGCTCATCGATCGCCAGAAACTTGCTGGCCGGTTCCCGCCGCGGGTACGCGCGCTCGAGCTGTGGCGCATTCCCGAGGCCTACCTGGCGGAAGCGCAAAACGACGCGACGGTACTCGCAATCCGCGCCCAGGAGAAAGCCGGACTCGACATCGTCACCGACGGCGAGATCCGCCGTGAAAGTTATTCGAACCGATTCGCAACGGCCCTCGAAGGCGTGGACCTCGACAATCCTGGAACCGCACTCGATCGCAGCGGTCATCCCAATCCCGTGCCGCGCGTCGTCGGTCCGATCCGCCGCAAACACCCTGTGCAGGTCGATGACCTGAAGTTCCTGCGCGCGAATACCACGCGGCAGGTCAAGGTGACCGTGCCCGGCCCATTCACCATGGCGCAGCAGGCGCAGATTGACGCATACGGCGGCAGCCGCGAGGCCGCCGCCATGGACTATGCAAAGGCCGTGAATGCCGAGATCCGCGACCTGTTCGCCGCGGGCGCCGACGTCGTGCAGATCGACGAGCCCTACATGCAGGCGCGGCCGGACGAGGCGCGTGCATTCGGCCTGAAGGCGCTCAACCAGGCGCTCGATGGCGTCACCGGCACGACCGCCGTGCACATCTGCTTCGGCTACGCCGCGATCATTCACGCGCGGCCTTCGGCATATTCATTCCTGCCGGAACTCGCGGGCTGCAGTTGCCGCCAGGTCTCGGTGGAAACCGCGCAGTCGAACCTCGATTGCAGCGCGCTGCTTCCGCTCAAGGACAAGAAGGTCATGTTAGGCGTGCTGGACCTCGCCGACATGAGCGTCGAAACCCCCGAGCTGGTCGCCGAGCGTATTCGCCGCGCGCTCAAATACGTGCCCGCCGAAAACATCATTCTCGCCCCGGATTGCGGCATGAAATATCTGCCGCGGGAAATTGCCGTTGGAAAACTCAAAGCCATGGTCGCCGGCGCCGCGATCATGCGCACTGAACTGTCGCGCGCTGCGTAGGAGTTCACATGCACCTTCCGAACAAGTTGTCGCCGATGGGATTGATTGGTGTGGCCGTCGCTGCCGCTCTGGCGGCAACGCCGGCGCAGGCACAAACGCCGCCGGAAGACATAGACGAAGTCGTCGTCACCGCGCGCAAGCGCAACGAAGCGTCCACCGACGTGCCCGTCACCATGAGTGTGTTCACGCGTGAAGACATCACGGCCGCCGGCATCGAAAAGCCGGGCGACTTCATCGCGCGCGTGCCGAACATGACGCTGGTGGAAACCCAGAATGCCGGCAACGCCTTCGTGGTGGTGCGCGGCATCTCGCAGGCGCGCAACAGCGAGCCGTCGGTGGCGGTGCTGGTGGATGGCGTGCTCGAGACGAATCCGGCCGAATTCAACCAGGAGCTGTTCGACATCGAACAGATCGAAGTACTCAAGGGTCCGCAGGGTGCGCTTTACGGGCGCAACGCCATCGGTGGCGCGATCATCATCCAGACGCGAGATCCGGGTGATGAGTTCGAAGGGCGCGTCAAGCTGGGTGTTGGCAATGGTTCGTCGGTGCGCGCGCAAGCGGGAGTCAGTGGTCCGATCGGCGAAGGGTCGTTGCGGTACCGCGCGAGCTTGAGTTACTACGATACCGACGGGTACATCCCGAGCACGTTCCTTGGCGGGGAGGCAGATCCCGTCCAGGATTTCTCGGGCCGGGTCCGTCTCTCCTGGGCGCCCAGCGAAACCTTCTCGGGCGACCTTCGGGTGTCGGCGAGCAAACTCGAGACTCGCGGTTTCTACTTCGTGATCCCGCGCGACGACGAGGCCAACCCGTTCAGCACATTCACCACGCCCCCCGATGCGAACAACGTGACCAGTCCCATCCAGGTCAACAATGCCGGCATCGACGATCGTGACCTGTTCACGGGCGCGCTGCGCCTGAACTTCGAGTTGGGTGGTGGCACCCTGACCTCGGTGTCGGCCTACAACACCACCGAGGAGACCATCACCGGCGACGCGTACGACTTCCGGCCGCGCGACACCTCGATTTTCAACGTCTTGTTAGGCACCGATCTCAACCAGAGCCAGTTCCTCGATCTGAAATCCTACAGCCAGGAAGTGCGCTTCACGTCGAACGACGAGGGGCGCGTGCGCTGGATCGCCGGTGCCTACTACGTCCACACCGACAGGTTCATTTCCACGGGCAACATGGTGGATACCGGCAACGGCGTGTTCCCGGTGTATGAGGAGCCGCGATTCGGAGGCAACAATCCGAGCGCCACGTTCCTCGCCGATTCGCAGGACAACGACGCGTGGGCGGTCTTCGCCGATGTGACCTTCGAGCTCAGCGACAAATTCGAGCTCGACACGGCGGTACGTTACGACGAGGACAAGCGCGAGAACACCACCGAAACACCGACGGCATTTCTGCCTGACCCTTCGGCATCCGAAGGTGAAGTGCGCACGCACACCTGGAGCGAGACCCAGCCCAAGGTCACCTTGCGATACAAGCCCAGCGAAGACGTCACTTTCTTCGGCGGCTGGAGCCGCGGCTTTCGCAGCGGTGGGTTCAACCAGACCGGAGTTGGCGCCGTGGCCGATGACAACGGCATCGCGGGCGTGAACGATCTGTTCGAAGCCGAAGTGGCCGATACCTGGGAGGTTGGCTTCAAGGGCGAGTTCCTCGACGGGCGCGTCAGCACCGGGGTGAGCCTGTTCCAGACCAAGTCGACCAACGGCTATTTCTTCGTGTTCCTCGCAGCCAACTCCACGCAGAACCTCGGCAATCTCGACGCCGACTACGAGGGCGCGGAGTTCGACATCAGCGTGAAAGTCACCGACAACTTCGAGCTGTTCGGCAGCTACGGTTTCACCGACAGCGAGATCACCGACATGGAGGATCCTTCCGTGATCGGCAACCAGGCGCCGCTGGTGTCCGAAGACACCTTCAATCTCGGAGCGCAGTGGCGCCAGCCGATCGGCAGTGCGCTGCACCTGGCGCTGCGCGCCGATTACCGGCACACCGGAGAGACCTGGTGGGAGCCGTACAATGTGACCTCGCGCGATCCGATCGACATCGTCGATATGCGCCTGGGGCTCGAAGGTGAGAAGTGGGCGGTCACCGCCTGGTCGACCAACCTCACCGACGAGGAATACAACGCCGAGTTCTCGCCCGGCGGATTCCTGTTCCGTGCACTGCCGATTCGTTACGGTCTCGAGTTCACCTATTCGTTCTGAGCTGGAGTAGATAGTCATGGCCACGAAAGCATCCCTGCCTTCGCGCTTGCACCACACCGCCTACGTGTCGCGTGACCTGGAGGCGACCCGGAAATTCTACGAGGACATCATCGGGCTGCCGTTGCTCGCGACGTGGTGCGAGAAGGACCTGCTGTTCGGTGCGGAGCGCACCTACTGCCACGTATTCTTCGGTCTCGCTGACGGCGGCGCGCTGGCGTTCTTCCAGTTCGCCGAGCCCGCCGACCAGGAGCAGTTCGGGCCGAAGATGCCGTTCTCGCCGTTTCATCACATCGCATTACACGTGGACAAGGAAACCCAGGCCGGCATCGAGAAGCGCCTCAAGGACGCGGGCTTCCAGGAGCCGCAATCGTTCGTGCTCGAACATGGCTACTGCCGCTCGGTGTACGTCACCGACCCGAACGGCATGATCGTCGAGTTCACGCACGATCATCCCGACGTCGAGAACATCAATCGCATCGCGCTCGGCCGGGCGCACTCCGAGCTCAAGCGCTGGCTTGCCGGCGACCACACTTCGAACAACACGTTTCGTTGATGCGGACCAGTACCGATCGAATCCTGACCACGCATGTCGGCAGCCTGCCTCGTTCGCAGGCCGTCACCGACGTGCTGTTCGCGCGCGAACGCAACGATGTGCCCGACACCGCAGCGGCCGCGAAGGTGATCGCGGACGCGGTGGTGGAAGTCGTGAGGAAACAGGTCGCCGCCGGCGTCGACGTGGTGAGCGACGGCGAGATGAGCAAGATCAGCTACGCCACCTACATCGCCGATCGCTTCACGGGCTTCGACGGTGATACTCCGCGCGAGCCCGGCCAGGACCTGGTGGAGTTTCCGCGGTTGCTCGAGAAGCTAGCGAAGCTCGGTTCGACGGCGAAATACCGCAGGCCGCGCTGCGTCGGCGAGATTCGCAACAAGACATTCGCGCCATTGCAGGAGGATCTGGCGAACTTCGGGCGTGGCGTGAAGGCAGGGGGCCCAACGGACGCGTTCCTCAATGCCGCCTCACCGGGCGTGATTGCGCTGTTCCAGCCCAATGATTTCTACAAGACCGCCGACGATTACCTGGAAGCCGTGGCGGAAGCGTTGCGTGGCGAGTATGAAGCCATCGTCGCCGCCGGATTCCTCGTGCAGATCGACGCGCCTGACCTCGGCATGGGTCGGCACACCATGTATCGCAATGCCACCGTCGCCGAATATCTCGCGCGCGCGGAACGGCACGTCGAAGTTCTCAACCACGCGTTGCGCAACGTGCCGGCGTCGAGCGTGCGCATGCACTGCTGCTGGGGCAACTACGAGGGTCCACATCACCACGACGTGCCAATGCGCGACCTGCTGCCCGTGCTGCTCAAGGCCAGGCCGCAGGCACTGCTGTTCGAAGCCGCGAATCCGCGTCATGCGCACGAGTGGACGGTATTCCGCGATACGCGCCTGCCGGACGACAAGATCCTGATCCCGGGTGTGCTGAGCTCGACGACCAACTACGTCGAACACCCGGAACTCGTCGCCGAGCGGCTGCTGCGCTTCGCCGATATCGTGGGGCGCGAGCGCGTCATGGCGGGCTCGGATTGCGGCTTCAGCACCTTTGCGGGCTTTGGTGCCGTCGATCCGGACATCGTCTACCTGAAGCTCGCCGCCATGGCCGAAGGCGCGCGGCTCGCGAGCCAGAAACTTTGGAGTTAGAGGTGCCGGGCCGGATTGAAGTCCGGCAATGCGACGCAGTGGGTTCGGTGGTGGAGTTTTCCCGGTTTCCCGGCCCGGCACCGTCAGCGGCACCGTCAGGATTCCTCGATGAGGTCCCGCAGCGTCATTTCCCCGCAGCTCTTGCGCCAGGCGTCGTCCATCGTCTTGCTGATGGCGTCCACCGCCGGAATCTTGAGATTGCGCCAGCCGACCTGGCCGGCCTTCTCGTTGCGCGCGATGTCGACGATTTCCTGAATCGAGATCTGGCCGAGATCGCGCGCCGGCAGCAGCTTCTCGTCGTCGGTCATGGTGAGCAAATGCGCATCTTCGAGCCCGTGCACGATGCGCGAGATGGCGATGCCGGGCATGGCAAGCTCGTGCGCTAGGGTGTCGACCGACCAGCGCGTCTTGCCATCGTGATACGCCCTGGCGATGAGGAACATCATCTTGAGCGTGAGCTGCTCGCGTTGAACGGCCGACATGCGCAACTCCGTGAGCCCCATGCGCAGGTAGTTGCGGTTCTGCACGTAGAAGGACAACTGCGCGCCGATCAGCAGGATCAGCCAGCCGAAATAGGTCCACAGCAGCGCGGCCACGATGATGGCAAAGCCCGCGTACACCACCGTGAGGCGCGTGGAATACACCACGAGGGCGGTGAACACATTGCCCACGGCCGCCCAGAGAATGCCGGCGGTGAGGCCGCCGATGAGCGCCGGCTTCCACTTCACCCTGGTGTTGGGCACGAACATGTACACCGCGGTGAAAATGGCCGCGACCATGAAGTAGGGCGAGATCCATTTGCTGAACTGCACCACCCGCTCGAGAAACGGCATGTAGCGGCCGATTCCCACCGACGCACTCTCGAGCGCGTTGTGCGACAGGCCGAGGAAGCTGACCACCACGATCGGGCCGACGATGAGCAACGCGACGTATTCGGTGACGCGCCGCGTGAAGCTGCGGGCGTGCTCGACGCGCCACAGGAAATTGAAGCCGTCTTCGACTTTCTTGATGGTGCCCAGCAGGGTCCACAGCAGCAACGCGAGACCCACGGAGCCGACGAGCCCGGTGCTGACGCTGTCGGCGAATTCCATGACCTTCGCCGTGAATTCCGCGGCGCTCGAACCCATGGGCTTGAAGAACTCGAGGATGACGGGTTGCAGCTCGCGATGGGCGCCGAAGGCCTTGAGCACCGCGAACGCAAAGGCGATGAGCGGCACCAGCGACAGCAGCGTGGCGTACACCAGGCCCATGGCGTACAGGTTGATCTGCCCGCGCGAGAGATCGCGCAACAATGCATAGGGGTAGCGGAGCAACCGCAGCGCCAGCGCGCCCGGGGTCTTCCCTTCGGAGAACTCGCCGAAGAGACATTTGTCGAGCCAGTTCCAGAAGGCGACTATCATTTTCTTGCCGCAGAATAAGTGGCCCGCAGCCCTAAGTCACGATTAGATTGGTCCCATGGGCAGCACCTATCCGACACGCATCGTGTGTCTAACCGAAGAGACGACTGAAACGCTCTACCTGCTCGGCGAGGAAGCGCGCATCGTCGGAATCTCCGGTTTCACCGTGCGACCGCCGCGCGCGCGGCGTGAGAAACCGCGCGTGTCCGCATTCACGAGCGCAAAGATCGACAGGATCGTCGAACTGAAGCCCGACCTGGTGCTGGGTTTTTCCGACCTGCAGGCGGATATCGCCGCGGAGCTGATCCGGCTCGGCATCGAAGTGCACGTGTTCAATCAGCGCAGCGTGGCGGAGATCCTGCGCATGATCGGCATGCTGGGCGGAATGGTGGGTTGTGAGGCGAAGGCACGGACGCTCATCGAAGAACTTGAAGCGGGCATCGAAGCCGTGCGCGCGAGCGCGGCGAAGTTTGCGCGCCGGCCGCGCGTCTACTTCGAGGAATGGGACGAGCCGCAGATCTCCGGCATCGCCTGGGTGTCGGAGCTGGTTGGCATCGCCGGCGGCGACGACGTGTTTCCGGAGCTGGCGCGGGAGTCGCTTGGAAAGAATCGCATCATCGCCGACCCCCTCGAAGTGCCGCGGCGGGCACCGGAGGTGATCTTCGGTTCCTGGTGCGGCAAGAAATTCCAGCCCGCATCCGTGGCTGAGCGTGCCGGCTGGAGCGACGTTCCCGCGGTGCGAGACGGGCATCTCTACGAGGTCAAATCCTCGATCATTCTGCAGCCAGGACCCGCGGCGCTGACCGACGGCCTCGCCGAGCTGCATCGGCGACTAGCTAGCTGGAACGGTGGAGCGGTGCCGGGCCGGGAAACCGGGAAAACTCCAATCAATTAGTCTTGCGCCGGGAGTTTTCCCGGTTTCCCGGCCCGGCACCGGTCAACCGGTTAACCGCGTCAGGGCTTCGAGATACTTCGCGCGCGTGCCGGCGATGACTTCCGGAGGCAGCTTCGGTCCCGGCGCCGTCTTGTTCCAGTCGAGCGTCTCGAGATAGTCGCGCACGAACTGCTTGTCGAACGACGGCGGGCTGGTGCCCTCGCGCCAGGTGTCGGCGGGCCAGAAACGCGAGGAATCGGGCGTGAGCACTTCGTCGATGAGCACCAGGGAGCCGTCGGATCCCTGCGCAAACTCGAACTTGGTGTCGGCGATGATGATGCCGCGCTCGAGCGCGTATTTCGCCGCGAACTCATAAATGGCGATGGCCGTATCGCGTACGCGCGCGGCAATGTCCTTGCCCACGAGGTCCGCGGCCTGCCCGAAGCTGATGGTTTCGTCCTTGTCGCCGATGGCCGCCTTGGTCGAGGGCGTGAACAGCGTCTGCGGCAAACGCCCTGCTTGTTTCAAGCCGGCGGGTAGTTTGATGCCGGAGATCGCGCCGGACTTCTGGTAGTCCTTCCAGCCCGAGCCAATCAGGTAGCCGCGCACCACGGCCTCGAGCGGCACGGTCTTCAGGCGTTTGACGATGACGGCGCGGTCGGCGAGCAGGGCCAGCTCATCAGGATCGCTGATGACCTCGGACAAGGCGCGTCCGGTCAGGTGGTTCGGCACGATATGTTTCGTGCGGTCGAACCAGAAATTCGAAATGGAATTGAGGACACGACCCTTGTCGGGAATGGGATCGGGCAGCACCACATCGAAGGCCGACAGCCGATCGGTGGTCACGATGAGCATGGAATGCGCGTCTATTTCATAGATGTCGCGCACTTTTCCGGTGTGAATCTTGCGGAGCCCGCGAAGTGCGGTCGTATGGACGGGCGGGGCGGCGGTTTTGGCTGGTAGCATAGTTGGCATGAATCTTATCAAGCGGCCCCGATGAGCATCACCGGAAAAGTCGTCGGCGTCATCGTCGGTCTGTTGATCTTCCGGAGTCCCTGGGGCGCCATCATCGGCCTCATCCTCGGCCACTTCTACGACCAGAGCGTCGTGACCGTGCGCCGCACGGGCGGTGGCGCCGGCGTACTCGAAATCGGCGAGCGCTTCTTCACGGCCACATTCGAAGTCATGGGGCACGTGGCCAAGGCCGATGGGCGCGTCTCGGAGGCGGAGATTGCCGCCGCGCGCAAGGTGATGGCAGAGCTGCGCCTCAACGGCGTGCAGATACATGCGGCCATTGCGCACTTCACACGCGGCAAGAGCCGGGATTTCGACCTGCAAACCACCATGCAGGAGTTCACCGAAGCCTGCGCGAATCGGCCGGACCTGGTGCGCGTATTCCTCGAGGTGCAGGTTCGCGCAGCGCTGGAAGGCGTGGATATGAAAGGCCCGGCGGCCCTCGCGATACAGAAGGTGGCGGACCTGCTCGATGTGTCGCGCATCGAGCTCGCGCACATGGAGGCCGTATTGCGTCTCCGACGCGAGCAGTTCAAGGCGGGTGAGGGCAACGGCAATCGTGGCGGTTCCGCCGGGCAGGCCCAGCCGCGCAGCGGCGCGCAGATCAGCGCTGCCTACCAAATTCTCGAGGTGGACCCGAAGGCAACGGACGAGGAGGTCGCCAAGGCCTATCGTCGCCAGCTCTCCAAACATCATCCGGACAAACTCAAGGCCAACGGCCTGCCCGACTCCATGCTCGAACACGCCAAACAACGTACGCAGCAGATCATCGAGGCGTACGAGCTCATCAAGTCCGTGCGGGGCGCGTAAACTCCATGGCCATGTCATCCAAGCACGCGCCCTGGATCGCGCCTTCCATCCTCTCCGCGGATTTCGCGCGTCTCGGCGACGAAGTGAACGCAGTGCTCGCCGCCGGTGCCGACGTCATCCACTTCGACGTGATGGACAATCACTACGTGCCCAACCTCACCATCGGTCCGCTGGTGTGCGAGGGGCTGCGCAAGCACGGCATCACGGCGCCGCTCGACGTGCACCTGATGGTCAAGCCCGTCGATCGCATCATCCCGGACTTCGCGAAGGCCGGGGCCACCTACATTTCGTTCCATCCCGAAGCCAGCGAACACGTGGATCGGACCATCGAGCTGATCCGTGAAAATGGCTGCAAGCCGGGCCTGGTGCTGAATCCGGCGACCCCGCTTTCTTGCCTCGATCACACGCTCAAGAAGCTGGATCTCGTGCTGCTGATGTCGGTGAATCCCGGCTTCGGCGGGCAGAAGTTCATCGGCAGCGTGCTCGACAAGGTGCGCAGTGTGCGCAAACTCATCGACGCCAGCGGGCGGGACATCCGCCTGGAAATCGACGGTGGCGTGAAGGTGGACAACATCGCCGAGATCGCACGCGCCGGCGCCGACATGTTCGTGGCGGGTTCGGCCATCTTCGGCGCGAAAGACTACAAGGCCACGATCAGCGCGATGCGCGACCAGATCGCGACGGCGAAGTAACGCGGCCCGGCGCGACGGCGCTCCGTTTCCCGTCTACTCGGAATAGGCTGCGCGGATCGCGCCCGCAAGCCGGTTCTTGTCCGGGTACTGCCTGGACATTTCATCCGTGATGATCTGAACCGCTTCGTCCTGCGTCTTGCCGGCCTTCTTCAGCTCCGCGGCGCGATCGCGGATGTGGGTGAGGTACCCACGGTAGCCGCCGATGATGGACGTATCGCCGAAAGACCCGTGGCTGGGCACGAGTTGTTTGGGCTTGAGCGCCTCGAGTCGGTCGAGGCTTTCCAGCCAGTGGCTGATCTTCGCGGTCGGATTCGCGAACGACGGTTGCGGGCGCATGGCCACATCGCCCGAGAACAACACGCCGTCGACGAGGATGACGGTGTCGCCGTGCGTGTGATTGGTGCCCATGGCGTAGATCTTTGCCGAGACTCCGCCGAGATTCAGCGTGTAGTCCCGATCGAACACGATGTCGGCTTCGCGATGTTTCGCGCCCTCGAGCAGCTCGACGTTGAGCGCCGAGCGCTGCGCGAATACCGGCACCAGGTTCATGCCCGCGCCAGCGGCGATGTCCTCGATCTGGTCTTTCGAGCGAATCAGCTTCGAGTCCCTGGGGAAGGCGTGCGCGCCCATGTCATGCTCGGGGTGCACATGCGTGGTGACGAGGTAGATAGGCTTGCCTGCGCCCACCTTGGCGACTTCGCGCAACACGGTTTCCGCGTTGCGCGTCCCCATGCCGGTATCGATGACCAACACGGCCTTCTTGCCAACGACGATGCCGACGTTCGGGACGAGAGAGGCGCCCCCATCAGGTATGGCCCATACGTAGCGTGTGAGCTTCTCGGTGACGCCTTCGCGCACCAGCGAGGGCTGGGGTGCGGGTTGCTGGGCGAGGGCCGGAGTCCCGACCAGTGCCGCCATCAATGCGAACCGTAGCGCTGCTTTTCGCATGAATGGTCTCCAGGCGCTTGCGCGCCACAACGGAAAACTATTTCCAGGCGCTCACGCGCCACAACGGAAAACGCCGGCCAGGGGCCGGCGTCCGTCAAGCGGAAGAGGCAGGGCCTCTGGCGTTCTATTCGTCGTCGTCGTCGTCTTCATCGTCGTCGTCCTCGACGCGCGTGCTGCGCACTGCGCCGCCCTTGCCGCCCTGCACGGGTACGACGACCGGGCGCGTCTTCATCTTCGGACGCGCATTGAATACGACGATGGTCTTGCCGGTGGCGCGAAGCAGGCCCTGATCTTCCAGAACCTTGAGTACGCGGCCCGCCATTTCGCGCGAGCAACCGACCAGGCGCGAGAGCTCCTGGCGGCTCACCTTGATCTGCATGCCCTCGGGATGCGTCATGGCATCGGGTTCGCCGCACAGATCCATGATGGCGTGAGCCACACGGCCGGTGACGTCGACGAAGGCCAGGTCGGACAGTTTGCGGTTGGTGCGATCGAGCCGGGTCGCCAGCTGCGTGGCGAGCTCGAACACCAGGCCGGGACTTTCCGCCGCAATCTGGCGAAAGCGCGGGTAGGTCATTTCCGCGAGCTCGCAGTGGTTGCGCGTACGCACCCAGGCGCTGCGCAACGGCGATTCGTGGAACAGACCCATCTCACCAAAGAACTGACCTTTGTTGAGATAGGCGAGGACCATTTCGTTGCCTTCCTCGTCTTCCACCATCACTTCGACCGAGCCGCTGATGATGTAGTAGAGGACGTCGGGCAGGTCGCCCGCGTGGATCACGACCGTTTTTGACGGAACTGTGCGAATGCGGCAGTAACTCAAAAATCGGTTGATTGCCGGAATGTCACTGAGGGGTTTTACCGCCTCTTCCATCTGAATCTCCCTTGCTGCTTGCATATATCGCCCTGCCTGCGCATTAAGTCTTATTACATAACTTAATGCCAAGTCAGGCAAAAGAACACGGACCAACAGTGACCCGTGTCACAGGCGCCCCATCAAAGCCCAATCAAAGACGATACGAAGTATGCGTCATGATCCGGGCCGTTCGCCGCATCAATTCGCGTACCGGGCCCGGTAAGGTCGCGGCCCCGGCACTTTGCGCCTGCTGGCCGTGCCCGACCTCGTCATGGCACATGGCCTCGACGATAGCCCGGCTGCGCAGGTCTTCGGCCGGCAATCGCTCGAGATGACTCTTTAAATGGCCTTCCACCTGGCGCTCGGTTTCGGCCACGAACCCCAGGCTGGCTCGGTCTCCGAGCAGGGCGGCAAGCGCGCCAATGCCGAAGGATCCCGCATACCACAGGGGGTTGAGCACGCTAGGGCGGCCGCCCAGCTCCTTGAGCCGGGTTTCGCACCAGGCGAGATGATCGGTTTCCTCGCGGGCCGCGTGGAGCATGAATTCCCGGATTTCCGGGTCACGCGCGAACAGGGCCTGGGCGTGATACAGCGCCTGCGCGGCCATCTCCCCGGCGTGGTTGACCCGCATCAGGGCGGCAGATTCGCGTTTATCCTCGGCCGAAAGGGCGGAATCCGCCTTCTGGGCATCTCTTCCCGTTACCGGGGTGGCGCCTGGGGTGGCCGAAGGGGGTACGGGCCGGCCACCGGCGGGGGGCGCAAGCAGGGCCCGCAGGGCGCGATCCGCCGCGGATAACAAGGAGTCCAGTTGGGGCGCCATGGGGCGGAAGTATAGGGAGTTTTCCAAAGCCTGTTTTGCAAAGGCTAGGGGCGTTGAGTACACTCTGCGCCCTTTTTCCAGGGGCCCAAACAGATCAGATCGTTAGCTGAATCTTCAGCTGCTTTCTGGGTGCGAGGTGTGGGCTCTTTCCGGTGGTTGGAGTTTTAGTGATGACTACTGTTTTTGCGAAATCCGAGTCTGTGCGCGCTGACTGGTACGTGGTGGATGCCGCGGACAAGGTCCTCGGCCGCCTCGCGACCCAGATCGCCATGCGCCTCAAGGGCAAGCACAAGGCCATCTTCAGCCCGCACGTGGACATGGGCGATCACATCGTCGTGTTGAATGCGGAGAAGATCAAAGTCACGGGCAACAAGCTCGAAGACAAGAAGTACTACCACCACACTGGCGCCATCGGCGGCATCAAGGAAATCGCTCTCGGCAAGCTGCTCAAGGAGCATCCCGAGCGCGCCATCGAATTCGCCGTGAAGGGCATGCTCCCCAAGGGCCCGCTCGGTCGCAAGATGTACAAGAAGCTGCATGTGTTCGCGGGCGACAAGCACCCGCACGCCGCCCAGCAGCCGAAGCAGCTCGAAATTTAAGGAACTGAAAGAATGCCCGCTACTGCAAAGCCGAACTACGGCACCGGCCGCCGCAAGACCGCCGCCGCCCGCGTCTACATGAAGGCCGGCACCGGCAAGATCACGGTGAACGAGCGTCCGCTCGACGAATTCTTCGGTCGTGAAACCGGTCGCATGATCGTTCGCCAGCCGCTCGAACTCGTGCAGCTCGCCAACAAGTTCGATTTCACCGTGTCGGTTTCCGGCGGCGGCATCACCGGCCAGGCCGGCGCCATTCGCCACGGCATCACGCGCGCACTGATGGAATACGACCCGGAGCTGCGCAAGGCACTGCGCATCGCGGGCTTCGTCACGCGCGACGCGCGCGAAGTCGAACGCAAGAAGGTCGGCCGCCGCAAGGCGCGTCGTGGACCGCAGTACTCCAAGCGTTAACAACGCTGGTATTGTTCGCAGACGGCCGGTTTTTGGGAGATCGTCTAGCGGTAGGACAACGGACTCTGACTCCGTTTACCTAGGTTCGAATCCTAGTCTCCCAACCAAACAGGAAACCCGCCCGCTTCTTCGAAAGAAGGGGCGGGTTTCTTTTTTAGGGAGTAGTTAGTGATGAAGCGATTTGCGTTGCTCGCCTCGATGTTCCTCGGCGCCGCCACATCCGGCGTCGTGCACGCCGCGGAGTCACGCGCCGCGCAGCTGAACACCATGTACGCCGAGTTCTGGGAGGAGTACCTCAAGCTCAACCCGATCACGGCCACCTTCGCCGGCGATCCCCGCTACAACGCGGAACTGCCGAATTTCCTGACTACCGGGTTCGAGCAGCAGTCGAAGAGCTTCCACAAGAAGTACCTCGAACGCGCCAAGGCCATCGGCACCGATGGACTCACCGGCCAGGACCGCCTCTCGTACGACATCTTCACGCTGAATCGCGAGTCGACACTCGAGCAGTTCGAGTTTCCCGACCGGCTGCTGCCCATCGATCAGTTTCAGAACATCGCCAACTACTTCGCCCAGTTCGGTTCCGGCACGAGCGCGCAACCCTTCGCCACCGTCAAGGACTACGACGACTGGCTGAAACGCGCGGTGCTGTTTTCCGCAGTGCTCGATCAGGCCATCGTGAACATGCGCGAGGGCGTGAAAGCCGGCATCGTGCAGCCGCGTGTGCTCATGGAGAAGGTGCTGCCGCAGCTCGATGCCAACATCGTCGACGACGTGGAGAAGAGCATCTTCTGGGGTCCCATAACGAACCTTCCAAAGGATTTTTCCGCAGCGGACCGTGAACGCCTGACCGCGGCATTCCGGACTTTGTTCGGCACGCAGGTCATTCCGACCTACAAGCGCCTGCGCGCCTATATCGCCGACGAGTACCTGCCCAGGACGCGCGCGACCTTCGGTATGGGCGCACTGCCGAACGGGGCTGCCTGGTACGCCCACCGGGTGCACGACAACACCACGCATTCGATGACACCCGCGCAGGTGCATCAGATCGGCCTTGATGAGGTGGCGCGCATCCAGGACGGCATGCGCGCCGTGGCGAAGGACCTCGGCTATACCAAGCCAACGAAGTCATTGCTCGAACTCAAGGCTTTCTTCGAATGGATGAAGGCGCGCAATGACATGTACTTCTCCTCGCGCGAGGAGTTGTTATCCGCATACCAGAAGTTCTACAGCGACGTGGATCCGCTGCTGCCGGCCTATTTCAATCTGCGGCCCAAGACCAGCTACGAAGTGCGCCTGGTCGAGCCATTCCGCGAAGCCTCGGCGTCCTCCGGCCAGTACCAGGGCCCCTCGCTGGATGGCAAACGCGGCGGCGTTTTCTTCGTGAACGCCTATGACCTCAAGGCCCGTCCGCGCTGGGCGCTGGCTTCGCTGTCGTTGCACGAAGCCGCGCCGGGCCATCATTTCCAGATCTCGTTGCAACGTGAGCTCGGCGACCTGCCGATGTTCCGCCGCTTCTCGAGCGATACCGCCTACATCGAAGGGTGGGGGCTATACGCCGAGTACCTTGGCTATGAAATGGGCATCTACAAGGATCCGGTGGCGCGCTTCGGCGCGCTCGATGCCGAGTTGTGGCGCTCGATCCGCCTCGTGACCGATACGGGGATTCATTTCAAGGGATGGACGCGCCAGCAGACTCTCGACTACATGTACGCGAACTCGCCGGCGGAGGAGACGCGCGCCGTGTCCGAAGCAGAACGGTTTGCCGCCATTCCCGGCCAGGCGCTCGCATACAAGATTGGCCAGTTGAAGATCGTTGAACTACGCAAGCGTGCCGAAAAGGCGCTGGGTGCGAAGTTCGACGTAAAGAAGTTCCACGACGAAGTGCTGAAAGACGGCGCCATTCCGCTCGACGTGCTGGACGCCAAGATCGATCGCTGGATCAAGGCGAATCGCTGATCGGAGTGAAAAAGGGGTCAGGCACCGTTTTCCAGGAAACGGTGCCTGGCACCATTTTTTCAGTCGATGAGGGCTTGAAAAAGCGTCGCGTCGAACTTGTCGCGGATGTCCGTGTCGTTCGGAATCATCTGCAGCATGAGCACGATGGTCAGGCGCTCTTCGGGATCCACGCGATACCAGGTGCCGTACGCGCCACCCCAGCCCCAGGAACCCACCGACGACATGCCGCTCACACCGTACTTGTCGTGGGTTTCGAAGCCATAGCCGAATCCCAGGCCCCGCGGGCTCTTGAGATCGGCGATCTGGTTGGTGGTCATGAGCTTCACTGCATGCGGTGAGAGGATGCGCACTTTGCCCAGTGCGCCGCCATTACGCAGCGCCTCGAGGAAGGTGGCGTAGTCGCGCGCCGTGGAAACCAGGCCGGCCCCGCCCGAGTAGCTCTTGCGTGGACCCTTGACGTAGTCACCCTGGCCGCGAGGCCCTTCGGGTGCCTTCACGATCTTGCCGCCGGGACCGCTGCCGTACACGACCGCGAGCCGGCCGGCCTTATCGGCGGGTAGATAGAACACGGTGTCCGGCATCCCCAGTGGCCCGGTGATGCGTGAGCGGATGTACTCATCCAGGGAAACGCCCGAAGCCTTCTCGACGATGCACCCGAGCACATCGGTGTTGTAGCCATACACGAAGCGTTCGCCGGGTTGCGCCTCAAAGGGCAGGGTCCCGAGGCGCTCCATGGTCGTGCAGATGGGCTCGTCCTTGTCGGCGAAATACCAGCCGATGCCAGCCGCCAGCCCCAGGCCCTTGGGTTCGTAAAGCGAATTGAACTCCGGCTGCTGGCCGTAGTTGATTCCCGCGGTGTGGGTGAGCAGGTCCTTGATGGTGATGGGGCGCTTCGCGGCGGTGGTGGTCCAGGTGGTGCTGTTCTCGACGCGCGTGAGCACGCTGGTCCTCTCGAAAGTGGGAATCCACTTTCCGGCGCGATCGTTCACCGTGAGTTTGCCTTCCTCCATGAGCGAAAGGATGGCCACGCTGGTCAGCGCCTTGGACTGCGAGGCGATGCGGAAGATGGTGTCCATGGTCATCTTCTGGCCCGCTTCCTTGTCGCGCCAGCCCGTGGCGTGCTGGTACACGGGTTTTCCGTCACGCAGTACCAGTGCAACGATGCCGCCGATGCGGCCGTCGTTCACATAGCCATCGAGCAACGCGTCCATGCGCTGCAGGCGCTCGACGGAGAAGCCATCGCGAACCGTGTCCGCCTGCGCGTTGGCGGCCAGCAGCGACAGTGTGGCGGCGGCCAGCAGAGTGCGCACTTTCGAAGCAACGTTCATCGTGAAACCTCGTTCATCAGTTCAGGGTGGCCACGACCACGGATTTTGCAGGCAACTCGAACACCCATACATCGCCCTTGCGCTTCGCGCCGTTGAATACGGCGGGCTGCACGTTATTGGGCTTGTCGAACGTGTTGTGTGCGTTCATGGCGGCTGTGGTGAGCACGCGGGCGGATGCTTTGCCAGCGCTCCCGCCTGCGATCTTGAGCGTCACGCGCGCGGGCCGGTTGGGGTCGGTGTTCACCAGCGCCAGCGCGATCTGGCCGTCCGTGGCGCGCGCGGCCGAGACACTGACCGCCGGAATCGCCACCTCGCCGTGCTTGTATTCCGGAGTCATGAGCTCCGTGGGCAGCAGCGTGGCGTTCTGAAAGGGCTGGTACATCTCGAACACGTGGTACGTGGGCGTGAGCAGCATCTTTTCCTTGTCGGTGAGGATCATCGCCTGCAGCACGTTGATCATCTGCGCAATGTTGGTCATGCGCACGCGGTCCGCGTGGCTGTGAAACACGTTGAGGTTGAGTCCCGCGACGACGGCGTCGCGCAGCGTGTTCTGCTGGAACAGGAAGCCGGGGTTCGTGCCGGGCTCGACGTCGTACCACGTGCCCCACTCATCCACGTAAAGCGCCACCTTCTTCTGCGGATCGAACTTGTCCATGATCGCGGAGTGCTTCTTCACCATCTCGTCGATCGCGAGCGTGTGCTTGAGCGTGATGATCCAGTCGGCTTCGTTGAACGACAGCGCCGGGCCCTTGTTCTTCGTCTCGAAACTGCCGGAAGGCAGCGTGTAGTAATGCAGTGAATACGCGCCCATCTGCCGGACGGCATTCTTCATGACGACTTCGGTCCAGTCGTACCCGTCGCCGTAGGGTCCGCTGGCCACCTCGATGGGCGCGCTGTCGCGCGGCGCCTTGATGTTGAGCGCGTATTTCTTGTATTCGTCGGTGTAATACTCGGCACGCATGTCGCCGCCGCAGCCCCAGGGCTCGTTACCCACGCCGATGTAGTCGATCTTCCACGGCTTGTCGCGGCCGTTCTTGCGACGCTCATTGGCCAGCGCGGACTGCGAGGGCGAAGTGATGTACTCGACCCACTGCGACATTTCCTCCACCGTGCCCGAGCCCACGTTCACGGCCAGGTAGGTCTTGGCGCCCAGCATTTCTGCCAGCTCGAAGAACTCGTGAGTGCCGAACTCATTCGGCTCGATGACGCCGCCCCAGAACGTGTTCACGCGATGCGGGCGTTTGTCGCGCGCGCCGATGCCGTCGCGCCAGTGGTATTCGTCGGCGAAGCAGCCGCCCGGCCAGCGCAGCACCGGAACCTTGAGTTTCTTAAGCGCCGCGAGAGTGTCATTGCGAAATCCGCGCGTGTTCGGAATCGTCGAGTTCTCGCCCACCCAGATGCCTTCGTAGACATTGCGGCCGAGGTGTTCCATGAACTGGCCGTAGATGTTGGCGTCGATCTTGGCGCCCGGCTGATCCGCGCGGATGGTCAACTGCGCGCTGACAGGCTCGGGGTTCGACGCCCCGTGAACAGCACAGCTCAGCGTGGCCACGATGGCCAACAGGATTCTCTTCGTCATTCGATTCCCCTCTGCCGGTGAGGTTGCGGCAACGCGTCGAAGACTAGCGGATTTATCCGCTCACAGCAGCCAGCGCGGCACTTTCGATTTGTATTCGTCCCATGCCGCGCCGTGTGTGCGCGCAAGCCACGGCTCTTCGCCAAACACCACGCGCAAATGGAATGCCACGATCACAAAACAGGTATAGATCGCGAGTGTCGTTGACCAGAAACACAAGGCCCAGCCCGCGAGCATCATCGTGACTGCGACATACATGGGATTACGGCTGTAGCGGTACAGGCCGACGCAGACCAGGTGCTGCGGTGGCGACCACGGTGCCAGCGTGCCTTTGCCGGAAACGTAGAAATCGCGAACGCACCACAACAGCAGTGCGAGGCCGGCGGCGAGCGGCAGCAACCCGACTGGCGCGAATCGTCCACCGGTATTCAGTTCACGAATGCCGATGGTGGCGGGGATCAGCAGCGCCACCACGCCGGGCAGCACGAGAAACGCGAAGAGGGCGCGCAGGAACATGAACCAACTACCGCGCGCGCAGGTCTTCCCGCCACTCGCCCACGGCGCGCGCCTCGACTTCGTGCTCCTCGTCGCGCCAGGTTTCCTGCAGCGCCGCCGAGTACCAATCCTTCATCGAGGCCAGCGCCAGGAGCTGAGCCGCATAGCGGCGCGCGCCACTGCCTATCGGCGGGTCATAAGTCTGGATGCGCAGCGCCACGGGCGCGTAGAAGGCATCGACGGCGCAGAAGCGCGGTCCCGTCAGGAACGGACCGCCGAAGCGATTCAGGCCATCGGCCCAGAGTTCTTCGAGTCTGGCGAGGTCGCGATTGAGTGCCGCGTCGATCGTACGGAGCTTGATGCGCAGCCCGCAGTTCATCGTGCAGGTATTGCGAAGCCCGAAGAAGCCGGAATGCATCTCGGCGCTGGCCGAGCGCGCCCAGGCGCGGGCGACCGCTTCGGCCGGCCAGACGCCTGCGTGTCGCTCGCCCACGTATTCCGTGATGGCGAGCGAGTCCCAAACTGTGATCGAGCCGTCGACGAGGCACGGCACTTTGCCCGTCGGAGAGAAGTCGCGAAACGCGTGCGGGTTCTGCGAGCCCCCGAAGGGCACCAGGTTTTCGCGAAACGGGATGTTCAACTCGCGCAGGAGCACCCAGGGCCGCAGCGACCACGACGAGTAGTTCTTGTTGCCGATGAAAAGGTCGAACACGGGTTTTACTTCAGATTCTTGCTCACGAGTTCATACCCGGCGCGGTCGTCGAACCCGTGGCGCCGGTAGAAGTTTCGCGCCGCCTCGTTGCTGCGACCGAGCTGCAGCGAAACATTGGTGCAGCCCTCGAGGCGAAACTGCGCTTCGGCGATGGCCAGGATCTGGTGCCCCAGCCCCAGGCCGCGATGCGCCGGCACCACGAAGAACTCGTCGATCTCGGCCGTCAGGCCCTGGTGCTCGAGGCTGAACACGTAGACGGCCAGTAGATAGCCGGCAGGTTCGCCGTACAGCGTTGCCACCCACGCGCGCCCCAGGGTCTGGTCTTCCAGCACACGCGTGAGCAGCTTGCGCATGCGCGTGGCGTCGAATCCCTCGATGGCTTCGAAGCGCCAGTATTGTTCGACCATGGGCAGCAGCACTTCGACGTCGGAAGGTGCCGCGACCTGAATGCTGACCGCTTCAGTCCCGGGAGAGGTTTCGGTGGAGATTTGCATTGCGCGATTCTCGCACACAGGATTTCGCAGGCGTCACGTTAGTTTCCGTCCGGCAGCCACAACGCCACGATGGCGCCACCACCGTCGCGGTTGGCGATGCGCAGGCGGCCGCCGTGCGCCTCGACAATTTCACGGCACAACGTGAGTCCGAGGCCTGTGCCGGTCTGTTTGGTCGAATAGAACGGCACCAGCGCATTCTCCAGCGCGGCCACCGAAAATCCGGGGCCGCGATCGCGAATCTCGACGGTACAACCACCGCCGGCAAGCGAGACCGCCAGTTCGATGTCGGCCGCCTCGGAACCCGACTCGCGGGCGTTTTTCAGCAGGTTGATGAGCGCCTGCTCGATCTGCGCGGCGTCGAAGCTGATGGCGCGATGCGGGGGAGTACCCACGGGCGTGAACTGCACTACGACGCGCAATCGCTCCAGCAGGACGTCCCATGCCACGGGCGCCACGCGCGGCTGCGGCAGCTTGGCGAACTGCGAATAACCTTCGATGAACCCGGCGAGGTGCCGCGCGCGTTCTTCGATCGTGGCGAACACGCGGTTCAACTGCTCGGGATCGGGCGGCCCGCGTGCCAGGATCTGTCCCGAATGCGCCAGCGAGGATATGGGCGCCAGGGAGTTGTTCAGTTCGTGCGCGATGACGCGGATGACTTTTTTCCAGGTCGCCACCTCCTGCGAATTGATTTCCCGCGTGAGTTGCTTGAGCAGCAGCAGCCTGTGCGGCAGGGCGTTCAACTGGAAGCGCCGCTGCGACACGTGATACACCTGCGGCTCGCCGCCGAGTTCTATCGTGAACAAAGTATCACCGCCGCGTTCGATGGCCTCGCGCAGCGGCGCGGGTGCGGCCTCGAGAAAACGTATGAAACGTTCACCTTCGAGCTTGCGGCCTGCGCCGAACAGCTGGCGTGCCGCCGTGTTGCTGTAGAGGACCGCGTCGCCCTCGTTGGTGAGCACCAGCGCGAGCGGCGTGGTCTGGATCACCGTGTCCAGCATCAGTTCGCGCTGGTAGAGGCTCTGGCGCTCCACGCGAAGGCGATCGCCGAGGGTGTTGTAGGTGGTCACCAGGTCGCCCATCTCGTCTTGCGTGGCGCGGGTGACGCTCACGCTGAAATCGTGGTCCTTGAGGCTGGTAATGCCGTCGTTGAGCGCGCGGGCCATGCGGCTCCAGCGGGCGGCCAGCACTGAACCGGACCAGGCTACGAGCGGGGTGAGCACGAGTGCTGCGGCGACGGTCGCCAACCACGGAGAGGCAATGAAGTATCGCGCCGTGGCGAGCGCGCCCAACGCCGCGAGCGCGACGCCGCCGAGCCAGGCGGTGGCCCAGCCGGCCATGGATCCTCTGAATGCCCAGTGCATGAATCCCGGGAATCGCCTTTTGTTAGTCCCTGGTGTCGATCACCGGGACGGGGACTCCTTGATACCGAGTTTTTCCATGCGGCGATAGAGGGCCTGCCGGCTGATGCCGAGCTGGCGCGCAGCCTGCGCAACGATACTGCCGTTTTCGGCGAGCACACGTTCGATGGTGGCCCGATCGAGCACCGGATCATCGGAGCGCGCGGGCAAGACGGCCGGGAGGTTGAGCGCTGCGGCGTTGATGGGCGCTTCACCCGCGAGCAGCGCCGCGCGTTGCAGCACATTGCGAAGCTCGCGGACGTTACCCGGCCAGGAATAGTTGAGCAGCGCGCGCTCGGCGTCACTGGTGAGCCGCGCGCCGACGGGCAGGAATGCGCGGGTGAGCGGCAGCACGTCGTCGCGGCGCTCGGCCAGCGGCGGCAGCGCGAGTTCGATCACGCTGATCCGGTAGTACAGATCCTCGCGGAAGCGGCCTTCGCGCATCGCGTCGCGCAGCGGCATATTGGTCGCCGCGACGATGCGCACGCTGGCGCGTCGCGTGGTGTTGGAGCCCAGGCGCTCGTATTCGCCGGTCTGCAGCACTCGCAGTAGTTTGGCCTGGCCGGCGAGCGGCAGGTTGCCGATCTCATCGAGGAACAACGTGCCGCCGTCGGCAGCCTCGAACCGGCCGGGGCGCTGTTTGGCGCCCGTGAACGCGCCCGCTTCCGTGCCGAAGAGCTCGGCTTCGATGAGCTGGTCGGGCAGGGCACCGGCATTCACCTTCACATAGGGCTGGCTCTTGCGCGCGGAGTTCGCATGCACGATGTCGGCGAGCACTTCCTTGCCGGCGCCATTGGGTCCGGTGATGAGCACCGGTACGTCGGCATGTGCGACTTGCGCGGCCATGGACGCCACCGTGTGCAGCGCGTCGCTTTCGTAGACCAGGCCCCGCAGGTCGTAGCGCTCGGCGAGGCGGGCGCGTGCTTCGGCGCGCTGTACGCGCGTCGCCACGTTCTCCTCCACGGCCGCGCGCAACTCGAGCAGATTGCGCACCGTCGTCAGCAGGCGTGCGTCATCCCAGGGCTTGGCGATGTAGTCGGCGGCGCCGGCCTTGACGAGGTCCACGGCCGTCTCCAGATGGGTCCACGCGGTCAGCAGGATCACCGGTACATCAGGATGCAGCGCGCGCAGCTCACGAAAAAGCGCGACACCTTCCTCGCCGGAAGTCGCTTCGCGGCGGAAGTTCATGTCCTGGATGATCAGGTCCACTTCCTGGGAACGCACGGTCGCGAGGGCCTCGGCCGGAGATGAAGCGCCGAGAACCCGCGCGCCGTGCAGGGACAACAGGACCTGGAAGGCCGTTCTCACGGCTTCACTATCGTCAGCAACCAGTACTGTCCGGTGTGCCAGGCGGTCCTCTACGTGTGAAGTGACTGAAGTCATACGTAAGACGCCCAGGAACGCTTTAGGGTTGCAAGCCGCGGACATATTTGCACTGTCGAAGGATCGGACTCGAGGTCACACGTTTCGAGTGGCCATGGCAGGCGACACCTTCGCCGCCTTGAGCGCGGGCTGCCATGCCGCGACCTGGCCCAACACCCACAGGCCCAGAACGCCGCCCACCAGGTAGTACAGATCGAGCCGTGGCAACTGATATTGAGTTGACAGCCAGTAGCCCGCGGCCAGCGCGAGGGAACATCCGACCACCACGCCCGCGCTGGTGACTATCCAATTCTCAGCCAGGAAATACTGGACGATGTCGAGCTTGCGCGCGCCTACCGCTCGGCGAGTGCCGATCTGGCGCGTGCGACTGTTCACGTTGAATGTGGCGAGTCCAAAAATGCCCAGCGAGCTGAATACCAGCACAAGACCGGTCACCGTCGACAAAGTCACGGCCATGAGCGAGTCGCTGGAGTAGCTGCGGCGCTTCATGTCCGACATCTTTGTCATCGGCGTTGCGATGACGCGATTGGGATCACGCTTGCGCAGCGCAACCTCCACGTTTGCCATGACGCGGTCGATCGAACCAGGCCTGGTGCGAATTACGTATTGAGTCGATCCGTAGGGACCCACCTGCGGGTAGAGCATGGTGCGATCGACTTTGTCCCAGCCTACCCACGACCCCTGCATGTGCGATATGACGCCGACGATGCGGATGGGACGACTCTGGTCGTCGTAGAAGTTCCTGCCCAGGGCGGGCTCATCCTTGAACAGCGCTTTGGCGAATGCCTGGCTGATGATGGCCTTCGGCGGATAACCGGGTTCCTTCTGGTCCTCCTTCTTGTACTCGACGTCGCTCGCATCGAATTCCCTGCCTGCCGACAGCGTGACGCCCAGCGTCTTGATGCCATGATCGTCCACGGAGTACGTGTTGGCCGGCGATTCCTCCCCCTTCTTGTCCGGCAGCGAATAGAAACCGCTGGAGCTGCCGCTGCCCGATAACGGCACCTGCTGCATGGGTGAGACGTCGACGATGTCCGGCATCTGGCGCAGCATCGCCATATCCTCACGAACCATGCCGAGGAAGTCGTAGTCCTTCTGGTAGGTGTTCACCCAGAACGCAAAGATGTTCTGATCGTCGATTCCCGATGGGCGCCCGATCTTGCTCACGCGTTGTTGGGTCAGGTAGACGGCGTTGACGACTATGGCCAGGGTGATCGCGATCTGCAGAGCGACCAGGATGGCGCCCGCGCGATTGCGCAGCAGCGCGGAAAAAATAGGTCGAATTCCCATGACTATTGCACCTTGAGATACGAGGCGGGAGCTGCACGTCCAATGCGCCATGCGGGATAAAGTCCGGCAAGCACTCCAGCGGCAACGGCGATGGCGATGATGATCAGGAAATTGGTGGAGTCGAATGGCAGCGCACGCAGTGCTTCGTCGACGAAGCGTCCGTACCAGGCACGCAGCGCCCAGGTGCCGGCAATGCCCAGCAGCCCGCCAACCAGCCCCCCGGCGAGCGCCACCACGCCGGATTCCGTGAGGTGTTGCCAGAAGATGTCGCGCCTGCTGGCGCCAAGCGCACGGCGTACCCCGGATGTCGGCGCGGCATTGAGAAATTTCGCGAGCAGCAGGCCTACGGTATTGACCAGGCACACCGCCAGAAATGCGAACGCCAGCACCAGCATGGCTTTGTTGTCGTCGCCGACGACCTTGTTGCGCTTGAGCCAGCCGTCCACATCGTAAAGGTAGTTGTTGAGCGGACGCGGAAAGCGGCCGTGCTTCTTCTGGTCGAGCACGTAGTTGTCGAGGAATTCGCGGAAGGCGCGCTGTTTTTCCGCGGTGCGCAGCTCGAACCAGGCATGCGTCCAGATGCATTCCGAATTGAGGAATGCCTGGAAGCTGTCGACGACCTCGGTCTTCCAGCAATTCGTGTTGCCGTGGCTGCCCAGCTCGAGGATCTGGCCCCAGGAAAACGGCATGTATGCGCCCTCCATCTTCTGGAATGCGCCATTACTCACGTCGAAGTACTTCGGCATGATCTCCCACTCGTCGAGTACGCCAATCACGCGAAACTCGCGCTTCGCCCACTGCAGCGTCTTGCCAACGCTGTTGATGCCGCCGAACGCCTTCTGGTTCGCCTCCTTGCTGAGCACGACGACCGGCTCCGGTCCCGCATCCGCCTTGGCATCCCAGGGGCCGCCGTACAGGAACGGCACTTCGAACATCGGGAAGAAGTCCGAAGTCGTCATGCGCGTCGCGAAATATTGAGGGTCCATGCCCTTGTCGGCGCGGGTATAAATCTCGCCCGACCTGTACATGATCACCTTGCGATCGGGGATGTTGGAGGCGTGCAAGGCACGCGCGTCGCGGTAGGTGAGCATCGTCGGCGCGAGCGACTTGTCGTATTCCTCGTACGGTTCCTCGGGATCCCAGTTGTCGATGGACGCCGCAAAGACGATTCCACTGCGTTCGCCGGCCGGATTGTTTGCTGCCGCGCGATAGGTAGTCAGCGTGATCATGCACACCGAGATACCCAGTGCGATCGCGAACACCATGAGGGCGGTGAGCCCGGGATTGCGCCGGAAACTGGCGAGTGCCAGTCGCAGGTAGTAGGCGAACATGGCTCAGGCTCCCACAGGCGCTGGCGCAATCACGGAAACCGGGACCGGTGCGGCATGCGGCTCGTAGGGCTTGAAGTCGGAGATCTGGCCGTCGACAACCTGCACGTTGCGATGCGCGCGGCGCGCAAGCTCCGGATCGTGCGTGACCATGATGATGGTGGTGCCCATCTCGTTGATGCGTTCGAGCAGGTCCATGACCTGCCGCGCCATCAGGGAATCGAGATTGCCCGTGGGTTCATCGGCGAGCACCAGCTTCGGATCGCCGGCAATGGCACGTGCAATCGCCACGCGCTGCTGCTGGCCGCCCGACAACTGCGATGGATGGTGTTTCATGCGCGCGGCCAGGCCGACGATCTCCAGCGCATTGGTGATGCGCTTGTCGCGTTCCGCGAACTTCATGCGCCGGTAGCGCAGCGGCACGTCGACGTTGTCGTATACGTTGAGGTCTGGCATCAGGTTGAAGCTCTGGAAGATGAAGCCGATCTTCTGATTGCGCAGGGCGGAACGCGCATCGTCGGAGAGCGCGGTCACTTCCACGTCGTCGAGCTTGTAGCTGCCGGTCTCGTACGGCTCGAGCAGTCCCGCGATGTTCAGAAACGTGGTCTTGCCCGAACCCGATGGCCCGGTGACCGCCAGGAACTCACCGGCCTTCACCTCCAGCGAGAAATCGCGCAACGCATGCGTCTCGATGAGATCGGTGCGAAACACTTTGCTGACGTTTTTCATGGAGAGCATGGAGATTCCTCTTAGTTACCGATGAGGACGCTGGGCGCGTCCTTGTATTCGCGCATGTCGGAGAGCACGACGATGTCGCCGACATTGAGTCCATTGCGGATTTCGATCTCGCCGATGGCCGCCGCGCCGAATTCCACGGGCGTGCGTACGGCCGCGTCGTCGCGCACCACGTAAGCGAACTTCGAATCAGAGTCGTTGAAGGGGCTGCGTGCCACCTTGAGCACATCGTTGCGCTCGTCGAGCACGATGCGCACCGAGGCACGCTGGTTCTGGCGCAGGCCCTTGGGCTGCGCGGTAAAGCGCACGCGGCCGGTCACCTGCGAATTGCGCACGTCGGGGGAGATGCCGGCGACGGTGCCCTGGAACATGCGCCCGTCGAGTGCGATCCCGGCGTTCATGCCCGAACGGATCTCGTTGGCGTAGCTCTCCGAGACCTGGAATTCGATTTCGAGCGCCGTGAGGTCGACCACCGTGACCAGTGGCGCGTTTTGCGCGACCTGGGCGCGTTCCTGCTGGCTCAGGGTGGCGACCATGCCCGCGACCGGCGATCTGAGCGTCAGCGCATCCACGCGTTCGCGCAGGCGGGCCACCTTGAGGGCCTGGGCGTCACGCTGCGAGCTCAGGCTGCGCAGCTCGAGTTGCAGGCTGTCCTTCTCGAGGCCGCCGGTCTCCATGGCGTGCGCGTAGTTGAGCCTGGCGGTTTCGAGATCGTCGCGGGCACGCTCGAAGTCGCGTTGGGGAATGACATGGATGCCCCAGGCATCCTCCGCGCGTTTGAACTCGCGCTCGGCGGCCGTGATCTGGACCTTGGCAAGGTCGGTGTCCTGGCTGCTTTTGAGGATCTGGCGCCGCACTTCGATGGTCTGGCGGTTGAGCGTGGCCTCGGTGCCCGCGAGCGTCGCGCGTTCCTGCTCGTATTCGTTGGTGAGCGCGGCGCTGTCGACCGTGCCCAACACATCGCCGGCCCTGACCGAGTCGCCCGCGCGCACCTTATAGATGATGGTGCCGGGTGCTTCGGCGAACAGCGTGGGGCTGACCGCGGCGACCACCATGCCGGTGGCGGCCACGTCGCGAACGAAAGGGCCGCGCTCGGCGACGGCCGTGCGGATCCGTTCGCGCGGAATCACTTTCTCGGACGACAGCCAGGCGCGCGCGCTCCACACGACCAGGAACAGCAGCGCCGCCGCGATGCCGGCCATGACCCCGTAGCGGCGCAGAAACGTTCGCTTGCTCCTGGAGGCGGTGACGGTCCGGTCTTGCGACTCGGTACCGCGCATGGCTATTTCGGGCAGAAGCAGTGACATACCGGGGATAGAGCACATCCCGTGCCAAGCGGTCCCGAGGAGCGCGTCGCCTGCCTAACTGGTTGAATTTCCCGGGCGACGCGCTCGGAGGGTTCCGCGTTATCCCCACGACCGGGGTGTCCGCGAGCGGACAGCGGACAGGAGCGGACGTACACATTTCCTTACGAGCGCCAGGCCTCGCTTGCGTGCTCCATGTACTTCGCCGTTGCCGCCGCGGCGTCGTCTCCGAGATACCGAGCCACCACGTGTAATGCGAGGTCGATGCCGGAGGTGAGTCCTGCGGAAGTTGCGATGCGCCCGTTGTCCACGAATCGGGCGCCGCGTTGCAGGCGCACCTTGGGAAACTCGTGCTCGAAGTCATCCCAGAAGTCGTGGTGGGTGGTTGCCTTCAGGCCGTCGAGCAATCCGGCTCGAGCGAGCTGATAGGCGCCCGTGCATACGGACATGATCATGTCCGCGCTGGTCGCGGATGCGCGCAGCCATTCGAGAGCCGCAGCCTGGGCGCGCTGCGCCGGAACGACGATCACTTCGGGCTTCGGTGCGCTCGCAATGCCGTAGGCAGGGATCACCCGGAGCCCACCAGTCATCGCAACCGGCCCCGCATCTGGACCCACGGTGAATATTTCAAACGGGTTCGCATGTGTCCCCGCGCGCATCACCATGACGTCCTGGAAGACTTCCCAGGGTCCGGCGGTGTCGATGACATTGGTGTCGGCACCCAGCAGGAAGGCCACCTTGATGCTTGCGCGCGCTGGAAGCGGCACGCGTGGGGCGGGTCTGGCGGCAACGGGCAATGCCAATGCGCTGGCGATGAGGCAACCCGGAACGAATTCGCGACGGTTCATGTGCTTTCCTCCACGGATATTCATCCGAGGTGCACGCCGGGGCATTACCGTCGCGGCGGATGCGATGAGCCGAGAACTAGAAGCGTCGAATCCCGGATGGCCCGCCGAGGATGACGAGGTCCGCGGGACGCGCCGCGAACAAACCCACGGTCACCACACCCACGATCTGGTTGATCGCGCTTTCGAGGCCCACGGGGTCGGTGATACGCAGGTCATGCACGTCGAGAATGTGATTGCCGTTGTCGGTGATCACGTTCTCACGCCACACAGGGCGCCCGCCCAGGCGCGCAAGTTCGCGATCCACGTAACTGCGTGCCATCGGGATGACTTCCACCGGCAGGGGGAATGCGCCGAGTGTGTCCACCAGCTTGCCCTCATCGGCAATACAGATGAACCGGCCGGAGGCTGCGGCGATGATCTTCTCGCGGGTGAGGGCGGCCCCGCCGCCCTTGATCAACTGCCGCCGATGGTTGGTTTCATCCGCGCCATCGATGTAGGTGTCGATGGTCCCGACGTCGTTCAGGTCGAGTACCGGGATGCCGGCGGCCTTGAGTCTTTCGGTGGATCCATTGGAGCTCGACACCGCTCCGGGTATGCGCATGCGTTGCAGCGCGAGTTCGTCGATGAGGAAGTTCACCGTTGATCCCGTGCCGACGCCGAGCACTTTTCCTTCCACCACGAATTCCAGCGCAGCGCGCGCGGCGCCTTGTTTTCCAGTGTTTTTGTTCACTTCCTGGGCACTCACTTCGCAACTCCGAAAATCTGAACCCTGAAACGACACTGCCCGCTTGGTAGCGGGCAGTGTCTTCGAATTTGAAGCGGCGAGCGAGAGTGATCTCGCTCGCCATTGGCACAAGGCCAGAAGAATTACTTCTTCTTGGCTTTCTTCTTGGCCTTTTTCTTGGCTTTCGCCATGGCTCATCTCCAGTAGTTACGGGTTAGTCCGAGGGCGAGTATACGCAGGCGTTGACAAATTTCAAGCGAGGGTCACTGAACGACGACGATCGAATCACATCGACACGTATCGCGATGATCATTCCATCGAGAGGATGAACTTCCAATGAGCGGCACTCAGAGGCGTGATCGAGAGTCTGTTGCCGCGTTTCAACAGCAGCATCCCATCTAGTTCTCGCTGCTCATGCTTGCGCAGTTCATCGAGTGTGATCACGCGCTTCAAGCGTCGTTTGAGTTGCACGTCGACAACAAGCCAGCGCGGATTTTTTGGATCACTTCCCTCGTCGTAGTGGTCGTGCTTCTTGTCGAAGGCCGTCGGATCGGGATACGCGGTGCGGACCACCTCGACGATGCCCGCAATGCCGGGTACGTCGCAGCTCGAGTGATAGAGGAACGCCTGGTCCCCCTTCTTGAAGTCGTCACGCAGCATGTTTCGGGCCTGGAAGTTCCGCACGCCATCCCACATGGCCGTTTTCTTCGGACGCCTGGCGAGATCATCGACCCCGAAGGTCGACGGTTCGGTCTTCATGAGCCAATAGTTCATCGATACCCCTCTCCGTGACGATGGTGTCCATCATGACGTCGGTCGCGGTCACGGGAACCAGCGGCACGACCTGGAAAGAATAGACGAGACCCACCAGGCGTGGACCTCGCCAATGCTGGCGGAACTGCCGGAAGCCGAGCGTGCGATCGTAGAAGCCGAGGCCGTGCCCGAGCCGCGCGCCGCGGCGGTCGAGAGCGACCGCGGGTACGAAGATGGTGTCGAGAAAACGGGCGCTGAGGTATTCGACGCCGTCGGGTTCGTGCATTCCGAGCGCATGGCGGGTACCACCATGGCTGAATCTCACGAAGCGCATCATGCGGCTGCGCAGCGAAGTGATGCGGGGCAGATAAACGTCGCAACCACGGGTGAGAGCGAGCTGGATCAACGGGCCCGTGCCGATCTCCTGCGGCATCGATGCATAGACGCCGATGCGTTTGCCGGGTCTGAGCCAATGAGTGTGGGCGAGGATGCTGGCGATGGAACGCGCGGCGGTCGTCCGCGCGGCGCGCGGAACAGCGCGGCGGCGCTGAAGCATTTCGAAGCGGAGGGAGGACTTCGTTTGCACAAGAAGAAAGGAAAAGCGCTACCCGATAGTGCCGGTGCAAGCCATTGCTCTCGAACCAGAGCAACAAGGTGGGACCGGCCCTGACATTTAAGGCTTTCCGCCAGAGGCGGACCTGCACAATGCTGTCAGAAAGCGTTGGTCCCGGGCGTTTACATTACGGTCGAGAGGTAACCCGACTTACTGTCGAACACCACAGGCAGCGCCAGAACACTCTACCATCCTCAGGCGCAAGCGCCACGTCGGAAAACGCCGCCAATGAGGCGGCGTTCGTGAAGTGGTTGGGGATTTCGCTCAAAGATCCAGTTGGCGGGTTCTTTGAAGCGCACCTTCGACACGTTCGCGCATCTGCTTCACACGGCCGGTGACATTGCCTTGCAGATCGTGGTCGAGTTTGCGAAGACGCAGAAGTTCATTGGCCATGTTGAGCGCGGCCATCACCGCGATGCGATCTGCACCCACCACTTTTCCGGTGTCGCGGATCTCGCGCATCTTCTTGTTCAGGTATTCGGCGGAGTCGAGAAGGTCGGCGCGTTCGTCCTGCGGGCAGGAGACGAAATATTCCTTTTCCAGGATCCGTACGGTGACGGTCGCCGGTTCTTTCTCGCTCATGCAGTGTGCTCCATCGTTTTCAGGCGGCCGATCATGGCCTCCACGCGGGCGCGCACCTGGTCGTTGCGCTGCGCGAACGCGGAGCGTTCGGCGGCGAGCGATTCCTGGCGCTGTCGCAAGGCGCGGTTCTCTTCTTTGAGAGTGTCGACGGTGGTGAGAAGTTCTTCGACGCGGCGTTCAAGCAGCGCGATTTCCGTGGCGAACACGCTTTTGCCGGTCTTGTTGTTATCAGATGTGTCGTTCATGGGCGGGGAATATAGGGCACCCGGTGCCTTACCTCCAATATATTCAGGCGCGAGCGCCACTAAGGAAACCGCCGCCGAAGCGGCGTCGAACATGGATATTTGGAGGTTGCTCTCGCGGGGCTCGGGCATAATTCCCCCATGTTGCCCGCCACTTACGATGAGTTCGAACGCGTGCTCCGGGATGCCCGAGCATTGCCGGAGCCGGCCGAGGCGCACGGAACGCTGGCCGGCGCGCTCTGCAGTTCGCGCGATTACGGCCTGATCGAATGGCTGCGCGAGATCCTTCCCGAGGACTCACCCGAGGATGCAGCCCTGCAAAGCTCCGTTCTCCAGAACGTCTACAACTCCATGGTGAACACCCTGGTCGGAAGCGATGCGGATTTCGAGCCGCTGTTGCCCGATGATGATTCACCGCTCACGCTGCGCGCCGATGCACTGAGCCAGTGGTGTCAGGGCTTTCTATACGGCCTCGGTTCCGGCACCACCAGCGATCCAGGCAAGGTGTCGATAGAGGCCGGCGAAATCATTCGCGATTTCACCGAGATCACTCACGTGGGCGTCGACGCGGACGAAGAGAACGAAGAAAACGAAGTCGCCTTCGCCGAAGTGGTCGAGTTCGTGCGCGTGGGTGTGCAGTTGTTGTTCGCAGAGTTGGCGCCCGCCCGTGGCGAGGAGCCGGAGCCCGGTGCCGCGTCCATCCATTAGCAAGCTCACGCCCCGAAGACCTGCGCCGAGCCTGGCGCGCGTGCCTTCCGTCGGGCGCGAAGAATTCAAACGCCGCCGCCGCGCCTTGCTCAAGCAGATGGGCCGGGATTCGATCGCGATCGTGCCCACCTCACCCGTGCGTATGCGCAACAACGACGTTGAATACGCGTACCGTCCCGACAGCGATTTTTTCTACCTCACCGGTTTCGTAGAGCCTGAATCGGTGGCGGTGCTGGTGCCGGGCCGCCCGCAGGGCGAATACATTCTTTTCGTGCGGGATCGC
>DASQJS010000156.1:0-9806 GCA_035630995.1 Steroidobacteraceae bacterium
TGGAAAGTCAGCGAGAGTCCGAATGAAACGGAGAGGCGGCTTCGTGCCTAACGAGGCCAGGTATCCCGGCCCGCTCTCTCAGCTCCTGTGCGCGGACTGCTCGCTGGGGCTCATACGTCACCGAACCGCGCCCCGCTTTCCCGCGGCGGTGGTAAGAGAAGAGACGCACGGACTTGAGGTCTTCCCACAGCGTGGGGTTACACGCCTCTTTTTCTGACGAACGGAGTCGCGGCGCGTCGGTGCACGATCGAGCGACGGGTGGCCCTGCATGCGATGAGCGAGCGGGCCGGGATACCTGGCCTCGTTAGGCACGAAGCCGATCTCCGCGTCACACGGACTCCTTGCTGCCGCACCACTCAACCAAGAACAAGATGTCATCGTGTGTGTCGGCGGCCAGCAAACTGGCGATGTCACACCGAACGAAGGGCCCGGCGAAAAGCGAGTCTCATCGCATGCAGGGCCGCCCGTCGCTCGACCCTCCACATACGAGCCACGTCCCCTCTTCCAAGCAAAAGAGGAATGCCCCCATTTAGTCGACGACGAGCTTGTATCCGGAAGGAGCCGCGGTCTGCAGCAACTGCGGCACGGCGGGGTTGGCTTCGATCTTGTGGCGCAACCGGTGCACGAGCTGCTTGAGCAGCTGCCGGTCGCCCGAACCACGGTGACCCCAGACCTGCACCAGCAGGCGGTCGGAATTCACGGCACGACCGGCCTGCGCCAGCAGCATCTGCATGAGCCGCAACTCGAGCTTGGTCAACGAAATCGGTCCACCGTCGCCGATACGCACCGCGTACCCCTCGAGATCGAGCGCGACGCGGCCGGCGGACAGTGGCGCGTGCGCACGATCGGCACTGGCGCGGCGCAGTAGCGCCTTGACGCGCGCCAGCAAGGTTCGCGGACTGAACGGTTTCGTCAGGTAATCGTCGGCGCCGAGCTCGAGCGCCTTCACCAGGTCCTGCTCTTCGCCGCGAGCCGTGAGCATCATCACGGGCACGTCACCGCGCGCGCGAATGGCGGTGCACACCTCAAAACCGGAAGCCCCAGGCATGTTGATGTCGAGGATCACGAGATCCGGCGCCTCGGCATCGAACGTGGAGATCGCCGCGTGACCATCGCTGGCCTTCACCACCAGGTAGCCTGTTTGGGACAGCGAATACGCCACCAGGCCTAACAGGTCGAGGTCGTCGTCGGCCACCAGGATCTTCATGCAGCAGCCTCGGTGGGCAGCGTGATCGTGAAGCGCGTGTAGCCGTCGTCGGTCCGCGCCGCGGTGATGCTGCCCCCGTGACGTTCCACAATGGAACGCGAGATCCAGAGTCCCAGCCCCAGGCCACCTGGCTCGGGTTCCTGCGAACCGCCCCGCTTGAAGCGTTCGAAGATGCTCACGGCGTCACCGTCCGGAAGTCCCGGCCCGGCGTCCTCGACCCAGGCACTTATCTGGTTGCCATCGGCGCGTGCGCCGACACGCACCGCCGTGTCCTCGGGTGCGAATTTGCTGGCATTGGCGATGAGGTTGACGAATACCTGCGTGAGCCGCGTACCGTCGCCCTGCAGCTCCAGCCCCGCCGGTACGCTGACCTCGAGCGACTGGCGCCGCTGGCGCAGCAGTGCTTCGACCAGCGCGCGCGCGTCACCCACCACGTCGGCGAGTTCGATGCTCTGCCGGCGCACATCGAGCTGGCCCGATTCGATGCGCACGCTCTCGAGCAGGTTGTCGATGAGCCGCGTGAGTCGCAGCGTGCCGCGTTCCAGCGACAGGACCAGCTCGTCCAGTTTCTCGGGCGGGCTCGTCTTCAGTCCTTCGCGCAACAGTTCGATGGATGCGAGCTGCGCCGCGAGCGGCGTGCGGAATTCGTGCGATACGTTCGCGAGCACCGTGTCGCGTGCACGGCGCACGCCCTCGAGTTCGGTCTCGTCGCGCAACACCTGCACCTGCAGCCCGTTGACCACGCGCGAACTGGTGATGACGGTCTGGCGCGTGCCGGAGCTGGTCTGCAGCTGTTCCACTGCCTGCGCACTGCCAGCCTGGCGCGCGCGCAGGATGGGGCACGCGGTGGTCGTGCAGGGGCGCGTGCCGTTGGGCCCAAAGGGTTTGAGCACATCTCCGCAGAACCTGCCGATCGCATCCTGGGTATCGACGCCTAACAATCGCGCGGCCTGCGGATTGAGGTAACGGATGTTGCGTTCCTGGTCGACCGCGTACACGCCCTCGACCACGGCTTCGAGTACGACCTGCGCCTCGGCTTCCCGATGCCGCAATTCGGAGTTGAGCTCGACGAGGTTGCGACGCATGTCGTCCATGGTGCGTGCCAGTTGCCCGATCTCGGCCGGCCCGGCGGTGGGAATGGAAGTGGCGAAGTCGCCCTGCCCGAGGCGCACCGCGGCGTCGGTCAGCGCCTCGGCCGGCCGCGTCACGCGCCATCCCAAGAGGACACCCGCAACGAGCGCCAATATCGCGAACACGAAGGCGGTGACGATCAGCCGCCACACCAGTTTGCTCACCGACTCGTCGGTTTCCCGCGCCGAAGCGCGGGTCTCGATGAGCGCGATGCCTTCGCCGCTCGAGGAGAACACCGGAAAACTGGAGGCGTACAGGCCAAGGCTGTCGATGCGCTGCACGGCGAAGCGACCGTCGGTCATCGCCTGCGAATGCAGCGAGGTGAATTCATTGTCAGGCAGGGCATTGAATGCGCGGTAATTGATGAGCCGGGTCTCGAAACCGCTGTGCTCGGCGAGTACCGCCGCCACCGAGTCATCGAGCAGGTGCACCACCATCACGCTGAACGAGCTGTACTGCCCCGGTAGTTTGGCTACTGCGCCGACCACGGAAAACTGCGTGCCGGCCGGCACCGCCATGAAGCGTTCGCCCTGCTCCCGGGATACCGTGAAGATCAGGGGCCATGGAAGTGTCACGCCGCTCGACGCCACCAACTGCGCGCCGTCGAATACGGCACAGGCATCGAGCTCGGAGGTCTCGCAGAATCGCCGCAGGAAAGGCACCAGCCCCTCACGCCCGGGTTCGGCCAGCAGGCGTCCGATCGGCGGTCGTTCGGCGAGTACGCGCGCGTAGGTAAGCGTGTCCTCGGCCATGCGCGTGATTTCCTGGCGCGCGGTGGCGCCGGCGAGCTGCACGCGGATTTTCTGCTGGCTGTCGGCAAGGCCGCGCAGCATGTCGATGGCGAAATAGGAAATACCCGCCGCCACCAGCAGCACGATGGCCACGTTGCTGGCCGCCAGCCACCAGCCGAGGCTGTTGCGCTTCATCGGCGCCGATACCCCGCGCGTCCTTCGACCAGGGTCTTGATGATCAGCGTCGCGACGGCGAGCAGCGACAGCACCGACGCCACCGCGAATGCGCCCACCATGTTGTACTCGTTGTACAGCGCTTCGATTTGCAGAGGCATTGTCATGGTGATGTTGCGAACGTTGCCGGAGACCACGGACACGGCGCCGAACTCGCCCATCGCCCGCGCGTTGCACAGGATGACGCCATAAATGAGGCCCCAGCGAATGCGCGGCAGCGTAACACGGAAGAACGTGAACCAGCCGCCGGCCCCCAACGTGATCGCGGCTTCTTCCTCGTCGTTGCCGAGCTGCTGCATGAGCGGAATGAGCTCGCGCGCCACGTACGGGAACGTGACGAACATCGTCGCGAGGACGATGCCCGGCAGCGCGTAGACGACGCTGATGTCGTGGTCCTGCAGCCAGGCGCCGAACCAGCCGTTCAGGCCGAACAGCAATACATAGATGAGACCCGACACCACCGGCGACACCGCCAGCGGAAGATCGATGAGCGTGATGAGGATGCTCTTGCCGCGAAATTCGAACTTGGCGATACACCAGGCGGCGGTGATGCCGAACACGGTATTGAGCGGAACGACAATAGCCGCAGTGGTCAGCGTCAGGCGGATGGAGGCACGCGTGGCTTCGTCGCTGAAACTCGAGAAATACGCGGCCCAGCCCTGCTCCAGGGCCATGGCGAACACCGCGGCCAGCGGCGCGGCCAGCAGTGCGCCCAGGAAGGTGAGCGAGACAGTGATGAGCAGCCAGCGCACCAGCGTAGAGCGCAGATTCGTGTGCCCGGGCCGGGTAGCTAGTTCGGCGGCGACGTCGGCGTGTGAGGAAGGACCGCCCATGACTAACGACTCACCATCATTCGCTTGCGGCCCCAGACCTGCAGCAGGTTGATGGCCAGCAACATCACGAAAGAAATCGCCAGCATCACGAAACCGAGCGCGGCGGCTCCCGCGTAATCGTATTCCTCGAGGCGGAATATGATGAGCAGCGGGGTGATCTCGGTCTGCATGTACTTGTTGCCGGCGATGAAGATGACCGAGCCGTATTCACCCACGGCTCGCGCGAATGCCAGCGTGAATCCGGTGAGCAGTGCCGGCAATACCGTGGGCACGATGATTCGCCGGAACACGTAGAAGCGGCCGGCGCCGAGCGTCTCGGCAGCGTCTTCGAGATCGCGCTGCACTTCCTGCAGGGCCGGCTGCACGGTGCGCACCACGAAGGGCATACCTATGAGAGTGAGTGCGACGGTGATGCCGAGCGGCGTATACGCGACGAAGATTCCGCGCGGCTCGAGATACTGGCCGATCCAGCCGTTGACCGAAAAAATGGTGGCCAGGGCGATGCCCGATACGGCGGTGGGCAGTGCGAACGGCATGTCGATGATCGCATCGACCAGTTTGCGGCCCGGAAACTCGTAACGCACCAGCGTCCACGCCAGGGCGAAACCGAAGACCATGTTCACGCTGGCCGCGACCAGTGACGCGCCGAACGACAGCCTGTATGACGCCAGCGCGCGCGGGCTGGCGATCACCTCGACGAAACGCGTCCAGTCGAGACCCGCGGCCTTGAGCACCAGCGCCGACAACGGCAGCAGCACGATGGCCGACAGAAAGAACGTGGTGAACCCCAGTGTGATCCCGAAGCCGGGAATGACGTTGGGTTCGCGCCGGCCGACATTTTTCATGCCGCGGTTCCCGATGCGACGAGTTCAGGTGCTGTGCGTGTTTCCACCGGACGGTAGACGATGAGCACAGGCCAGCCCGGCTGTGCGGCTAACAAGCTGCGGTACGCGCTGCCTGCCTGGTTGACGTCGGTGATGCCGAGCACCAGCATCTGCGCACTGCCCGTGGACAGGTTGCGCGTGAGCTCGGTGACGGTCTCACCGATGGCAAGTTCCGTGCGCATCTCGAGGCCGTGAGTCTGATGCGCTTCGGAGCGCGCGTCGAGCAGCGCACGCATGGGCGCGGGGCGGGCGCTTCCGGGACGACCTTCGGGCACGATGCCCAGGTACACCGCTTCCGCCGACACGTGACGCAGCAGGCTGGCCGCCACGGCAAGCGTCGCGCGGCGGGCGCCTTCGTCGGTCCAGTGGATGAACACGCGGGTCGGGCTCGGAGCATTGCGCGGCAGGACCAGGACCTCCGAGGCGCCGTGCTGCAACAGCCATTCGACGGTCGCCGCAGCGTTGCCGCCGCCGGAAATGGCGGCCACACCGGCGAATGGCGCCGGCGTGCCGGTGAGCCCATCTATGGCGCGCAGGCCGACGCGCGTCTTCATGCGCGTGGAAAGGCTCTCGAGCAAAGGTTCCGCCGCCAGTGCCGCCGCGTCGGCCTCGGTGGCTCCGCAGGCGAGGAAGCTGGACAAAGGCGTGGGCAGCACGTGCAGCCGGCGCGCACCGATTGCAATATGCGCGCCCTGCGCCAGCGGCAGGCTGCGACGCTCGTGCTGGGTGCGCGTGATTTCGAGCCGCGCATCGCCATTGCCCGAGGGGCCCAACAGCTGTGCCGCACTGGGTTCATCCAGAAGGCGCACGCGCATTCGTTCGAGCGCGCCGGTGAAGACGATTTCCTCCACGGAAGCGCGCGCGATGTAGTTGGAGGTCAGTTCTTCGCGCGTCCCGGCGATTTCGACTTCTTCGGGGCGCAGGACCGCCACCACTTCGTGCTCGCGACCGGCCTGCACGGGCTCGGCGCCTTCGGCATTCACCGGCGTCGTACCGAAGCGGATGCCGTCTGCGCCCTGGCGGGCCAGCAGCAGATTGGCGGCGCCAAGGAAAGTCGCCACGAAGCGCGTGGCGGGTTGCGCGTACAGGTCGTTCGGATTGCCCACTTCGAGCAGGCGGCCGTGGTTCATGACGCCGATGGTGTCGGCCAGCGCGAATGCCTCTTCCTGGTCGTGCGTCACGAGGACGGTGGTGATGCCCAACTCGCGCTGCACGGCGCGGATGGTCCGGCGGAGTTCTTCGCGGATCTTGGCGTCGAGAGCGCCGAAGGGTTCATCGAGCAACAGCACCTGCGGCTTGTGCGCCAGCGCGCGCGCCACCGCGACTCGTTGCTGCTGACCGCCCGAGAGCTGTCCCGGCAGACGCTCGTCCATGCCCTCGAGCGCCACCAGCTTGAGCAGTTCCTTGCGACGCTCGCGGCGGTCGGCGGCCTTCATCCGGCGCACGCGCAGTGCAAATTCGATGTTGTCCGCCACCGTCATGTGGCGGAACAGCGCGTAGTTCTGGAACACCAGTCCGACGCCTCGGTCGCGCGCCCGCACGTGGGTGACGTCGCGGCCATGCAGGGAGATACGCCCGTGGTCGATGCCGGTGAGGCCGGCAATGGCCCGAAGCAGGGTGCTCTTGCCGCTGCCCGAGGGACCCAGCAACACGAAGAACTCGCCCTCGCCCACCTCTATGGAAACGTCGTTGACGACGGGCTGATCCTGATACCGTTTGGTGACTTGGTCGAGTGCGATGGACATGAGTGGAAGGCGGGCTGAAAACCGGCGGTGATGCTATCAGCATGCCGGTATCCGCCCGAATATCGCGGTGGTTACAATGAGGTGACAAACGGTTCTAAGGCCGTGGAACTTAATCGGTTACCTCCCCGACTAACGAGTAGACTTTTTGCCCTCTTACCCGCAGCGAGAAACCTGAATGGCCACCGAGAACGCGCCTCTCAACCTGGAAAGAACCGCCGCGGATAAGCGTCGCGAACGGCCGCACTGGGTTCTGGACGACGCGGTCTACAGCATCAGCGCCCTGCTGCTCTCGGTCATCATCATCCACAGCATCTGGACGCTCATCATCCGCCCGCGCGCCGAGGCCGTGTTGTCACAGCGGGTCACCGTCACCCAGACCGGCACCAACGTGAAGGCCCAGGTTCTGCAGCTGCGGTCGATCTACGTCATTCTCAAAGACCACGAGCAGGAGATCTGCATCATCCTGTGCCTGTGGTCGCTGCTGCTGCTCGCCCGTCAGGCGCAGGACACGCGACTCGCCCGCCAGCTGCTCGATCGCGACTACGTGAAGATCGGCGACGGCCAGGTGGTGCTGCCCGAAGACGCGCGCGTCTACTCGCGGCCGCTCGAATCCCTGCAGGCCGCCGAAGCGAGCCGCTTCCTGCCGCGCCTTCTCATGGTGGCGTACAACCGCTTCGGCGCCACGCGCAGCGTGCAGGACGCCGCCGAGGCGGTGCGCGACGAATGCGACTTCGAAGTCGCCAGCATGGACACCAAGTTATCCATGGTCCGTTTTACGGCGTGGGCAATTCCGGCCGTGGGCTTCGTCGGCACGGTGCGCGGCATCGGCGCGGCACTGCAGGAGGCGCAAGGCGCCATGGGCGGCGACATCTCCGGTGTCACCATGGGCCTGGGCGTCACGTTCAACGCTACTCTGGTCGCTCTTGTGTCCTGCATCATCGTCATGTTCTGGATGCACCAGCTGCAGCAGTTCCAGGATCGCCTGGTGCTCGACTGCCGCACCTACGTCGATCGCCAGCTGCTACGTAAACTCCGCGTCGTCAGCAAGTAGCAAACCCCGGCGAAGGGGTTAAAATGCGCCGCGTGAAGACTTGGCGCTCGATCCGCATTCGCTCTTTTGTGCTGCCGCTGCTGCTCGGCGCGCTTGCACTGCGTTTTCTGATCCCACCCGGCTTCATGCCCGGCGGAGATGAAGGAATCACGCTGCAGGTGGCCATGTGTTCCACCGAAAGCAAGAACGAATCCATCGAAATCCCCGGCGAGCCGGCGAAGCCCCATTGCGATCATTGCCTGATGCCGGCGCTGGACGCTCCGCTCTCGCCCGTCAACATCGCGGGTCCAATCCAGTTTCCGCAGCGCCTGCTACCGTGGCAGCAGGAATCCCAGATCCCCGAAGCGCCGCTCGCCCGCGCGCAGATTCCTCGAGCCCCTCCCCGCGCCTGACCGCTCCGGTTTCGCCTGAGGAACCGCCCGTCAGTTTCATGCGTGCTCTTGCACGCGTGTGTTCACGCGATCGAGGATTCACATGCTCCGTCTCCTGCTCACAATGCTGGCGGCCAGTGCGCTGGCCGCTGCCGCGCACGCTCAGCAATTTTCGGTCGGTAACCTGGTCATCGCCAATCCGTGGTCGAGAGCCACGGTCTCCGGCATGCTGACCGGCGCCGCCTATCTATCCATCACCAACAAGGGCTCGCAGCAGGACACGCTGTTCGCGGCAAGCACGCCCGTCGCGGCACGCGTCGAATTTCATCGCACCAGTCTCGAAGGAGGCATGGCGCGCATGCGGCCCGCCGCCGCCCTGGTCATCGGCCCCAACGCCACCGTCACCGCCGAACCGGGCGGCCTGCACCTGATGCTGGTCGACCTGAAATCGCCGCTGGTGGCGGGCACATCCATTCCGCTGGTGCTGCAGTTCGAGCTGGCCGGGAAAGTCACCGTGCAATTGAAGGTCGAACCGCAAGGGTTCGCGCCACACCACTGAAGCGCGGGGAATACTCATGAAACAGCATGGACGCTGCCTGCTCCTCTTCGCGATCACGACCTCACTCGCGGCATTCGCCGATGACGAACCGGCCCGCTCGCTCGGCACCGTGACCGTCACGGCCACGCGGCCGAGCTCACTGCCCACTCAGATACCCACCACCATCGAGGGCATCACCGGGGGCGAGATCGCCGAAATCATCAATGCCACCGACAGTGAAGACGCGCTGAAGTACTTCCCTAGCCTGCTGGTGCGCAAGCGCTACGTCGGCGACTACGACCACGCCGTGCTCGCCAGCCGCGCTTCGGGCACCGGCAATAGCGCCCGCTCTTTGGTGTATGCCGACGGCATCCTGTTGTCGAACTTGTTAGGCAATGGCGCCACGTTCACACCGCGGTGGGGCCTGGTGACACCCGAGGAGATCGAGCGGGTCGACGTGCTCTACGGCCCGTTCTCCGCCGCGTATTCCGGCAACTCCGTGGGGGCCGTGGTCGACTACGTCACGCGCATGCCAGAAAAGCTCGAGATGCACGCGAAGGTCGCGAGCTTTGGCCAGGATTTCGGGATTTACGACAGCCATGGTCGATTCACCGGCTGGCAGGCGAGCGCCTCGGCGGGGGATCGCACCGGGAACTTTTCCTGGTGGCTCAACTTCAACCATCTCGACAGTGACGGGCAACCGCTGTCATTCGCCAACAGACTGGTGAGCAGCGGCGTCGCGGGCACGGCCGGCACACCCGTCACCGGCGCACTCGCGGACCGCAATCCACGCAACCAGGACTGGCTCATTCTCGGTTCGACAACCCAGATTCACACGGTTCAGGAACACGGCAAGGCGAAACTGAGTTACGACTTCTCGCCCGCGCTGCGTGCGAGTTACACGCTCGGCGTGTGGCACAACGATGCCGTTCGCGCCTCCGACTCCTATCTGCGCGATGCCGCCGGCAACCCGGTCTACAGCGGAACCATCAATGTTGACGGCCGTTCCTATGCGGTGACCGCGGCGGATTTCGCGCCGGGCCGTGGCGAACTCACGCACGTGATGCACGGGCTGTCTCTC
>DASQJS010000157.1:0-8720 GCA_035630995.1 Steroidobacteraceae bacterium
CGCGATCGAGCTGGAGTCGGGCACGCGCGACCGCGGCGCCATTCACATTGCTTTCGCCCGGGCCATCGCCGGGTTCGGAATAACTCACGTAGACGATGGAGTTGGTCGCGTACTGCGGATGCAGGATCACGTCGCCGAAGCCGCCCTGACCGCCATAGGCGACTTCAGGCACTCCGCTGATTTTGCCGACGCGTTTGCTGTTCACGTCCAGTAGTTTGAGTGCGCCTTTCTTCTCCGTGACCAGCAGGCGCCCGTCGGGAAGGAAGGCCATGGCCCAGGGTTCCTGGAAATCCGCCACGGGCGTGGCGGTGAAGGCATTGCCGATGCGCACGGCGCCAGGCTTCGTGGATGCGCTGGAAGCGTCGTTGCCGCTACACGCAGTTACCAGCACCGCAAGCAGGAGGTAAAAGACTCTCATCAGAAGCGGATCACGAGTCCCAGGCCGAATACCGAGAGGTCTTCCTCACCGGTGCGATTTTCCTGGCCCAGCGAGTCCAGTTTCTGGAATTCACCGCGGATGGAGTAAACCTGATTGATGTGCCAGGCGAAGCCGACGCCGTACACGGGATCCTGCGAGTCTCCTTTCGCGCTGCCGGAGCCGCCGGATTGGCCGTCGATCCTCGCGCTGAACTCGCGTTCGGAACTGGTGAACATGTAGCCGAGACGGGCGAACAGTTCGAACTTCTCGTGCAAGGGCAGGATGCCGATCGCCGACATGATGGGTCCGCCCGCGCGGTATGAAACCTTGATGCTCACCGGAACGACGCCGGCGCCATCGTCGAAGTCCATGTCGGCGCTCGCGGTGGAGGACATCTCGCCGAATTGCGCGAGACCGAGTTCCGCCGCGAAGTAGCGATGGAAGCGATAGCCGAACGCCGCCTGGTAGCCGATATCGGTGTCTTCCGAGCTCGACCGCAAATTCTCGATGGTGATGGCGCCGGAATTGATCAGCGTGTTTTCGAGGCCTTCTTCGTCGGCCGCGGAATTTTCGGCAGCGAAGCTGCTGTAGCCCACCTGCACGCCGCCATAGGCGCCGATGCGGTTGGAGCTGCGCGTGCGTTTCTTCGGTGTGGCTGCATCGACGTATCCGGCGTACGCAACGCTCAAGGTTGCGAGCACGATTACCGTTAACTTCTTCATGCAGACCGCTCCCCTGGGAAGTCCGGGATCACGCTAACACGCGACGAAGGAATTCGCCGCTCATTTGAGAGTTTCGGCGAGGAACTCCTCGAGCGCATGCCACGAACGCCGATCTGCGCTTTCGTCGTATTGCATTCCACCGTCGCGATCCTGCGCCACGGGATTGGTGAATGCGTGGACGGTGTGACCATAGGCATGAAGCTGCCAGTCGGCGCCTGCCTCGGTGAACTCCTTCGCCACGGCGAGCAGGTCTTGAGGTGGCGCCAGCGGATCGTCATAGCCATGCAGCATGAGTACCCTGGCCCGAACTTTCGGTTCCGTGAACCCGGAGGGTGTCAGCATGCCGTGAAAACTCACGGCGGCGCGAATGTCGGCGTTGCTGCGCGCGAGATCGAGCGCGCACAGGCCGCCGAAACAGAAGCCCATGATGGCCACGCGGCGTGAATCGACGATGGGCATGGACCTGGCAGTGGCGAGTCCGGCCTGCAGGCGCTTCAGCAGCAGCTTCCGGTCCTTCATCAACGGAGTCATGAGCGCGCTGCATTCCTCCGGGGTCGTGCCGCGTTTGCCCTTGCCGTAGTTGTCGAGCGCGAAACACGCGTAGCCCTGCCAGGCGAGTCGCCGTGCCTTGCGTTCCACGAAGTCGTTCCGGCCGGCCCAGGCGTGGCTGATCAGCACCGTTGGACGCGGCCCCGGCTGCGCTTCGTCGTAGCAGAGGAAACCTTCGAGCAGCGCTTCGCCGTCGCGGTATTCGATGTGTTGCTCACGCATGTTCGATCCCCCACTGCCGCGTATATATATGAATCGATTATGTAACACCCGTAGCCGGCCTGGCAGCCCATCGATACAGCGCGGGCAGCACGAACAAGCTGAGCAATGTGGCCGAGAGGATCCCGCCGATCACCACCGTGGCGAGCGGACGCTGCACTTCGGCGCCAGTTCCCGTGTTGAGCGCCATGGGCAGGAAACCCAGTGAAGCGACGAGTCCGATCAAGAGTACGGGCCGCAATCTCAACAGTGCTCCCTCCACGACGGCTTCGTCGAGGCTGCGGCCCGCGCGCGTCAGATCGCGGAACGCCGTAACGACAATGACGCCTGTGAGAACCGCGACTCCCGAAAGCGTGATGAAGCCCACGCCCGCAGTGATTGACAGCGGCATGCCGCGCAATGCCAGTGCCGCGACACCTCCCACGAGTGCCAATGGCACGCCGCTGAATACCAGCAGCGCATCCCGCGCCGAGTGAAATGTGGCGAACAGAAGTCCGAAGATCAGCAGCAAGGTGAGCGGCACGAGCAGGGCGAGCCGGGCGCTCGCCGATTCGAGTTGCTCGAAGGTGCCGCCGTAGTCCAGCCAGTACCCGGCAGGCAGCTTGATCTCGCGCGAGATGGCTGCGCGCGCATCGGCCACGAAGCCGCCGAGGTCACGGCCGCTCACATTGGCCGAGACCACGAGGCGGCGTTTGCCATTTTCGCGGCTGACCTGATTCGGGCGCACCACCTCGCGCAGGTCGGCAAGCTCGCCGAGCGGCACATAACCACCGCGGTTCAGCTCGACTGGCAGTCTCGCGAGCACGCGCAGGTCGGATCGCAACGCCTCGGGCATGCGTACGATCACATCGATGCGGCGATCGCCGTCGAAGACTTGTCCGGCCTCATGGCCGCCGATGGCCGTCACCACGAGATTCTGCAAGTCGCCGACATGCACGCCGTGTCTCGCGAGTGCCTCGCGCCTGGGCGCCACTTCCAGCATGGGTAGTCCGGTCACCTGCTCGAGTTTCACGTCCGACGCACCTTTGACTCCACGCAGGACTTGCGCGATGCGGCTGCCCTGGCGAAGCAACACGTCGAGATCATCGCCATAGATCTTGATACCGAGATCGGAGCGCACACCGGAAATGAGTTCATTGAAGCGGAGCTGAATGGGCTGGCTGATTTCGTAGTTGCTCCCGGGCACAGTCTTGAGTGCCCGATCGAGATCCTCGAGCAATTCGTCCTTGGGTTTTTCCGGGTCCGGCCATTCGCTGCGCGGCTTCAGCATGACGAGGCCATCGGCAATGCTGGGCGGCATCGGATCGGTGGCGACTTCGGCAGTGCCGATGCGGCTGAACGCCGTGCGGACTTCGGGCAGCGTCATCACCGCCTTTTCCACGGCCGTCTGCAGCGCTATCGACTGACTCAGGCTCGTGCCCGGAATGCGGCTGGCTTGCACGGCGATGTCCCCTTCGTCGAGGCTCGGCACGAACTCCGTTCCCAGCCGTGTCGCGCCCCAGGCGCCGAGCATCGTGAACACGATCGCACTAACTACGACGGCACCGCGATGGCGAATGGCCCAGGTGAGCGCCGGCGCGTAGCCGCGCCGCAGACCGGCGACGACGCGATTTTCCTCGTGCGAAAGCCTGCCCTTGAGCAGCAGTGCGCAGGCCGCCGGCACGAACGTCAGCGACAGCAGCAGGGCGGCCATCAAGGCCATGATGACCGTGAGTGCCATCGGGTGAAACATTTTCCCTTCGACCCCCGACAGCGCCAGCAGCGGCAGATTGACGAGTATCACGACGAGCACGCTCACCGCGCTCGGCGTCACGACTTCGCGGGTCGCGGTGAACACGGCGTTCAGGCGCTCGGGAAGCGCGAGTATGCGACCCAGGCGTTGCTGTTCCTGGCCGAGACGCAACAGGCAGTTCTCGACGATGATCACCGCACCGTCGACGATGAGGCCGAAATCGAGCGCGCCCAGCGACATGAGGTTTGCGCTGACGTGCGTCGTCACCATGCCGCTGACCAGCATGAGCATCGAGAAAGGAATCACCAGCGCGGTGAGCAGTGCGGCACGCACATGCCCGAGCATGACCAGCAGGACCACGACGACCAGCAACGCACCTTCGGCCAGGTTCGCCTGCACCGTGCGGATGGTGGCGTTGACGAGGGTGGTGCGATCGTAGACCGCTTCGGTGTGTACGCCTTTGGGCAGCGAGCCCTCGATCTCGGCGAGCTTGCGGGCTACGCGCTGGCTGACGGTACGGCTGTTCTCGCCGACCAGCATGAGCGCTGTGCCGAGCACGGTTTCCGCACCGTCGCGCGTGGCTGCCCCGGTGCGCAACTCCTTGCCGATCCCGACGCCAGCAACGTCCGCCACGCGCACCGGGCGGCCGCCGCGATCGGCGATTACCACGCTGGCGATGTCACTGGCGCTCGCGGCCTGGCCGGTAGCGCGCACCAGAAGTTCTTCACCGTTGCGCTCGATGAAGCCGGCGCCTGCGTTGCCATTATCGTGTTCGAGTGCCTCGACGATGTCTTCGAAGGTGACGCCGAAGCCGAGCATGCGCAGCGGATCCGGCGTGACGTGGATCTGGTGCGCATAGCCGCCGATGGAATTGATTTCGGCAACGCCGCGCACCTGCCGAAGCTGCGGCTTGATCACCCAGTCCTGCAGGGAACGCAATGCCATGCTGTCGTAAGGCTGGCCATTGGCCTGACGCGCGTCGGGGTCGGCGTGAACCGTGTAGAGGAAGATCTCTCCGAGGCCGGTGGCTACCGGCCCAAGTGTCGCGTCGACATTCTCCGGCAACTGATCGGCGGCTTCGGTGAGCCTCTCGGAAATCATCTGGCGCGCAAAGTAGATATCCGTGCCCTCGTCGAAGATCACGGTGACCTGCGACAGGCCGTACCGTGACAGCGACCGCGAATATTCCACGTGCGGAAGACCGGCGATCGCCGCTTCGATTGGCACAGTCACACGCTGCTCGACTTCGAGCGGCGTGAAGCCGGCGGCGATGGCGTTGACCTGCACCTGGACGTTGGTGATGTCCGGCACGGCATCGATGGGCAGGCGGGCGTAGTTATAGACGCCCAGGGCCGCCAGCATCAGCGTGCAGGCGATGATGAGCCACCGGCGGGCGATGGCGAATTGCAGCAGTGAGTCGATCATGTCAGTGCTCGTGACCGGCTTCTGACTTCTCGAGCTCGGCTTTCACCACGAAGCTGTCGGTCGCCACGTAACGCTCACCCGCGGCGAGCCCCGACGCGATTTCGGTGTGCTCTTCGTCGGCGCGGCCGGTCACGACGGGACGAGGTTCATATCCGGCTTCAGTCACGACGAACACCACGCGCTCGCCGTCCACGGTCTGCAGCGCCGTGCTCCGCACGCTCACCGGCACTTCGATTTCGGCGACGGCAATATCCGCAGAGATTCCAACGCCGGGGCGCCACTGGCCGGCGCGGTTGTCGATCGGGACACGCACGACGATGGCCTGCGTGTCGCGATCGCCCGCCGGGGCAATGTGCGAAATGGTCGCGGTGGCCTTGAGTGCACCGTCAGCGGACCGCATCGACACGGGCTGACCGGTCCGCAGACGCGCCACATCGCCCGGAAAAACCAGCAGCTCGGCCCACAGAGAACTCAGGTCCGAAACCGTGAACAGCGATTGCTGCTCCACGGTCTCGCCGGCGTTCACGGTGCGATCCATCACCACGCCCGCAATCGGCGCCCTCACGGCGTAGACCTGCAGGCTCTCGTTGCTTTCGATGCTGGCCAGCGTATCGCCGGCTCTCACCGGGTCGCCCGGCGCTTTCGCGACGGCGGTTACCACGCCGGCAAATCGTGCCGACACGTGGCGGGTTCGTTCGGCGTTCAAGGCAACAGTGCCATAGGCCTGCACGATGTCGCGGATTCGCGCGCTGCCGGCGTTTTCGACGGTGGCTGTCGCGACATGGGCAGGTACTGCGGCACCGTGTTCTTCGGCCTCTGCATGTTCATCGCGCTGGCCTGAGTCTCCGCAAGCGGAAAGCATCGCGCTGGCTAACAGGAAAAGCAGGGTTTGTTTCATGGCTGGGTCGCCTCGATGGAGTTGAGCGGCTCGCCGGTGAGTCGTTGGATCTCGGTGCGAAGCTCGTGGTAGGTGGCCGCCGACTCGATGGCGGCGCTTTGCAGTGCCAGCAGTTCCTGGCGGGCGGCGGCAAGTTCGGAAAACGCGAATCGCCCGCGGTCGTAGCCGGCCTGCGTTTGTTCGAGCGCGGTGCGTGCCAGGGGCAGGGCATCCGCGCGCAGCGCTTCGGCACGCCGCCGCGACCTGCTCATTTCTTCGTAGAGGCCAAACAAGGTGGTGCGCGCCAGTACCGCGGCGGCGTCCTGCTCGGCCTGGGCCTGCGCCAGGTCCACGCGCGCGCGGCGCAGGGTGGTCTCGTTGCGCTTCGGCAGGTTGAGCGGCATGGAGACGCCTGCCACCAGGGCGGTGTCGCCGCCTTCCTGCAGCTGCCGAAGCCCCAATGTCAGTGCCAGGTCCGGACGGTTTTGGGCCTGCGCAAGGCGCAACTGCGCATCGCGGAACCGGATTTCGCCGGCGAAGCGCAGGAAGGCAGGATTGCGCTCCATGCGTTTCATGAGCGCTGCGAAGCCGGGGTCGGACTCGAACGAGAACAGGTCTGCGCGCAGCGCACCGAATTGCGGTTCGGTTTCACCCCAGCTCGCCGCCAACGCGTAGCGCCGCGTGCGCGACGTGCTGGTCGCCTGCTCGACGTCGAGGTTGGCGCGGGTGGCGGCGATCCGCGCGCGACTCTCATCCGCCAGCGGCGATCGTGCCGCCGCGACGCGGCGCGCGATGGCGTGGAGCGTTTCCTGGGCGAGGTGTTCGGTCTCCTTCGCCAGGCTCAATTGCTCGGCGGCCGCGGCCGCGGCCAGGAATCGCCGCGTCACTTCGGCCAGGATATCGAGCTCACGAGCGCGTTGGTCGAGCGCCGCGAGATCGCCCGCCAGTTCGGCAGCTTCTACTCGTGCGGATCGCTTGCCACCGAGCTCGAGAACCCTGGTGAAGCTCAGGGTGCTTTCCAGTGCTTCCGTGCCGTGCAGGTCGCCACTGCCAGCAAAGTTTTCCAGTTCCAGCGCGAGTTCGGGCGCGGGCCGCAATCGGGCCTCTTCAAGTTCTGCCTGCGCGCGCGAAATCCGGAATGCACTGGCCCGCAACTCCGGATTGCGCGTGAGCGCATTGTTGATGGCATCCGCCAGCGTGAGCCCGCCGTCATCGGCGGTAGCGCAGACACTCGCGAGTCCGCACATCAGACTGGCGCACCAGGCGCCGGCCTTCGAGATTTTCATGATCCACTCCCGCGCACGCCCATGCGTGCGCCGACACACCTAACTACCGTCGAATCAGGTCAGGCGAGGCGGGGAGGTCCGCGTAGCGGCGGCCGCAGGCGATTCCAGGCGGAGCGCACTTTGGCGGGCAGGGAGGGAAATGCGGGCAGCTCGTGCTGGCGCGTGAGCAGGAACAGTATCAGCGCGAAAAACGCGGCCACCAGCCCCAGGTCGAGGCCGCCAAAGGGCTTCTTGAGTACTACCTCGGACACGAGGCCGACGTCACGATCGGCATGTTCTTCGGCAGCGCTGGTTTCATCGAGATGATGAATGCCGGAGTCCTCGACGTGGAAGGACAGCGGTGGCTCGGTGCCGTCCATGCACATGTGGACGTGCAGGCCGCCGATGCGCAACACGAGCATCGCCACGCAGAGCGTGGCGATGAGGAACCGGGATTGGTTACCGAAGCGAGCCATTCCTGCAGTATGTACCAGAGGGATTGGCGCTGACCGGCGAACTGGGCCTACCGGGGCGGCTCCGCGCCCGGCTGCGCATCTTCCATCGGGAACGTCTGCGCGCCCGAGGGCGGCAATTCGTTTTCGGTGGCCGCCGGGACAGCGCCATCCGGCGTGCTGGTGGCGGCGCTGTGCGGTGCAATGGCCGGCTGCGCGCCGGAGGTGCTCGCGAGAATGGCGCGCTGGAAACGTTTCGCCGCATCGGCGTCGGTGGTGATGTGGCCGGCGATGATGTCCGTGGCCGGCGCAGTCTTGCCGTAGAGCTTGTTGTTGGACTTGGTATCGATGGCGATCACGCTGCCGTCGATGGAGACGCCGGCAAACAACCCGCGATTGCGCGAGTATGAATACACCTCGGCGGTGAAGTTCTGATCGGTGGCGGCCGAAGCCGCCCGTCCCACCGGGCCGGCTGCGACGGAAGCATCCCCACCCAGCGTGAGCTTGCCGTCGGTGATGCCTTCGATGCTCTTGCGCGTGGTGAACACCAGCACGATGTCGGTGGATTGCACGCCGATCTGCCAACCCACGTTGCCCCCGGTAATAGAGACCATGATGGGGTTGCTGAATCTTCCGTTGACGTCGCGAACCACCAGCGCGCCGCTGCCGCGCCGGCCGCCAACGCCGACTGCGATCTTGACGACATTGGGGATGACGGCGATGCCGTAGGCGCGCGCCATGAGGCGGTCGGGTATGAGTGTGTCGCGCTGCGCGCGCAACTCTTCGAGTACGCCCGAGGCCTCGATGAGCCGGGCTTCTTCACGGGCGCTCGCGAAGGTGGGCTGAACGACGCCGGCGACGCCGGCGGCGGCAAACAACAATGTGACCAGGAGCTTTTTCATGCGCGATTCCTCGCTGACATCCAGATGGGCCGGGAGCTTAACGCATGCGGCATAATCGCCACCATGCACAGGCCAACATGCACTTTCGACCGCGCTCGCGCTATCGGGTTCCGCCTCTTGTTCGTGGCGATTTTTCTGCCGGCTGCAGCGCATGCGGAG
>DASQJS010000158.1:0-6196 GCA_035630995.1 Steroidobacteraceae bacterium
CGGCGGCGCGCAACGTGACCGCCACGTTCAACACCACCGGAACCGGCACGACCTGCGCCAACCCGGTCACGTTCACGAACAACACGGGCAACTTCAATACCACCGGCGCGGCCTGTTATCGGACCGCCAATACGGTGAACGGCTGGGGATGCTCGAACTTCGATGGACGGACCGTGACGGTGGGCGGCCAGGCGCGCACTTGCGGCCAGCTGCCCGTAATTCGCTCATCCGACGGTTACTACTACTTCTCGGTGACCGCCGGAACGTATCCGTGGGCGAGCTTGTATACCTGGTAGCACGGCAGGGAACGCTCTAACTACCAGAGTGTGGCGCGAGCTGCCGGGGATGGATCCCCGGCAGCTCAGCCTTAATCCCAGGGGTTGATTTCGGGCGGCACGAACATCGACAGGGTCGAGCCGAACTTGATGTCGCCCGAGGTGTCCTGCGCGAAGGGCAGGTAGAGGGCCATCGTCAGCCCCCGGTGGTGTTCCAGCAGGACTTTGATCGCCTGCTGCGACTGCCCGTCGGGAGTGGTGGTGACAGTTTCCGCCACGCCGATCGCCGTGACCGGGCGCTCGTGCGCCATCGACCGGAGGCCCTGGCGAAGCAACGGCTTGATATGGGTGGAGTTCGCGACGCCACCGGCCGTGTTGCACATGGCGCCGACGAGTCTGATCTTGCCTTCGGTGAGCGCGGCGGCATGCGGAAGGAAACTTCCACGCTCGCGCAGCGCCTTTTCCGACAATTCGAACAACGGTTGTGCGAGCGCCCGCACGTCAGTTTTGACTTCGCCGTAGAGATCTTCTTCGTCGGTCAAGCGAGGCCTCCCTGGCTCTTGTTGTTGTGGCCGGCACTTCACCACGGGTGCACTAACCCGTCAACGGCGGGGCGTGTTAGAACCTGCGCCGCATGAATACCACAGCAACACCCTCGCGGCGGATGGCGCTCATTACTGGTGCTTCGGGCGGGATAGGCGCCGGCCTGGCGCGCGAATTCGCCCGCCGCGGCTTCGGCGTCGCGCTGGTGGCGCGTCGCGTCGAACAGCTCGAGACGCTCGCGGAGGATTTGCGCAACGCGGGCGGGCAGGCAAGCGCCCATCGCGGTGACGTTACGGTGGACGGCGACATCGCCCGGGTGGTGGCGGAACTCGCAGCGATGGGGCGGGTGCCGGATATTGTCATTGCGAATGCCGGTTTCGGCGTGGTCGGAAACGCGCAGGCCCTCTCGATCGATGACTACCAGCGTCAGTTCGAAACCAACGTGTTCGGGGTGCTGCGAACGCTGCATGAGACATACGACAGCCTGCGTGCACGTGCCGGCCGCTTTGTGATCATGGGCAGCGTCGCAGGCTACCTGTCCGCGGCGGGCAGTTCGCCCTACACCATGAGCAAGTTCGCGGTACGCGCGCTCGCCGAGGCGCTGCATGGCGAACTGCGCCCGGCGGGCGTCAGTTGCACGCTGGTGTCGCCCGGATTCGTGGACTCGGATATCCGCCGGGTCGACAACCGGGGTGGCCTCCACGCCGACGCAAGGGATCCGATCCCCGCGTGGCTGCGCATGAGGACCGACGAGGCGGCGCGCGTCATGGTCAGCGGCATCCTGCGCGGCAAGAAGGAAGTGATCGTCACCATGCACGCCAGGGTCATCGTGTTCCTGGCGCGACATATGCCGCGACTCACGCGTTGGATCCTGCTGCGCGCCAATCGGGGCTCGCGCCCGGAGCCTGGTTAGGCGGCGGGAATGTCGCCCATCGATCGATACACGGCCTTGCCGTGCGCGCGCGCGATGGCAACCATTTCATCCGCGCCGGCCGATGGCCCGCCGATGCGCAGCACGCCGTCGCATTTACTTACCAACCGCCGCGAAACCGGATGGAATATTTCGTTGAACACCGCATCGCCGATGCCGCTCGAGCCGGCGTGTTCGATGAGGGGCAGGGCGAACCACTCGCCCATCACCGGCAAATGCCCCGCGCGAAACAACGCGAGCGAGGCATCGGTCATGGCATCCACGTTTTTCTGGATGAGCGCGGGGTCGTCATTGGTGCCGGAGCGGTACGGTCCGGCGACGAGGATCATGAGTGCGGGCATGGACGTACCTTATCGCGTGGACGCTGAAGCCAGTGGAAAATTACCGAGCTCGCGTGCCAGCGTTCTGTAGAGAGACTGAACCCAGGGCAGGTCGTTGGCGGGTGTCTGCGTACCGGGGACTCGAAAATCCACGGGCGTAATCAGCACCGTCACATGCTCTCGCCCCACGACGGCCGCGAGTATGAACAGGTCTTCCGCGCCTTCATTGCCGATTGCAATGCAGCCGATCGAATATTTCGAACCGTGGATCATGATGTCCGAGCCGAGATTGGTGCGGCCGTCGGCACGCGCCGCTGCCCGGTCGACTGCGTTCGGATAGTTGAGCCGGATCGAGAGGTGATACAGGCTGTTCGGATTCAGAAACTCGGCGCGGTAGATGCCTTCGGGTACTTGCCCGTCACCCTCGCGCAGTTTGGGCCCGAGGTGTCCGCTTTGCGCCAGCACGGGATAGGTGCGCACGTGCGTCCACACGGTGTCAGGGGACGGCCGCGCATACAGCTGGAGTTCGCGCTTCTGCTTGATCGCAATGAATGCGATTTCCCAGGGCGGATACGGAAGGTTGGCCGCCGCGAAGTCCGGTTGCAGCCGGCTCTCGACGTCAGCGCCATGCATTTCGAGTCGCTCTTCGGTAGTGAACCCGCCGCCAAGCTTGATACGCACGAAATTGACGATGACCGAACCGCGTTCGGTCGCGAGAAGCAGGCCCGTGACACAGAAAAAACCGGCGAGGGCGACGAGCATGACCCGCCGCTTGCCGAAGCGTTTCAGCAGCATGGCGCGCAACCTAACACGCGCCCGCGTCAACCAGCTTCGAGTTTTGCCTTTAGTCGGTCGAGCGCTTCGCCCCAGGCCCGGCGATAGCCGTCGGCTTCGGCTCGTGTCTGCAGTCGCTCGATGCTGACCATGACGGTGCACTTGTCGCCTTTGCCATCGAATTTTATTTCGACTGGCGTGGGCAACGTGAGACCTTCGTCGCCGGCAACGAGCCGGATGTTCTTGCCGGCGTTCACCTTTTTGATGGTGGCGCGGTTGCCATCCGCGTTACGCCAGTGGCCGCCCTCGCGCAGGTCGATGTCGTGTTTCGGTCCGAACCATTGGTCGAGCGCCGTGGCGGTGGCGAAAGCGGCGAAACAGTCGTTCGCGCTGGCCTTGATGCTCTTGGTCGGGCAGATGGAGTACCCCTTCGGCTTGCCATCCTTGGCGAAGTCCCCGCGTGAGATCTCGTATTCACCGACGATGGTCGCGCTCCACCACGGCTCGACCTTCTGTTCGGTCATGAGCCATTGGCCGAGAGCGCGGCGTCCGAGGGCGACGCCGCCTTGTTTGTCGAGCGCCTTGAACCAGTCGGCCAGCGTCTTGCCGGTGGCACTCTTGCAGGAGGTTTCGCTGACCGCCTGGTCGGCTTTGCGCTCGACTTTCATTGGGGGCAGGGCAACTGCGCGCATTCCGTGCAGGGCAACAGCGCCAGGGCCAGGCCGATGATGGTGAACTGGAACGTGTGGTAACCACCGTTGATCAGGAACAGCTTCAGGCTCTTGCGTTCGAATAGATAGTTGATGCCAAAACTGCTCGCAACCCAGAGCAGGCCGGCCGAAAAGCCGACGCCGGCGCCGAACGCGATCGACGGACGCGGTCCGAGAAAGTTCGCGAAGTTCCATGCGGCGAGCAACGACAGAACGAGCGAGAGGCCGAATATCTTCACCATGTTGCCGTTCTTGAGCTGTTCGTCGGTGAGCCCGGTCTCACGCTGCCAGGCTTTGCCGAACAGCATCGGCGAATACCACAGGCCGCCTAGCAGGAAACACGCAACAGCAGCCACGACGACCGCGATCCAGTTGATTTCAGGCATGGTGCCCTCCCTTGTTTGTTGTGACGGGATTTTGCGCGCCGGTGCGCGCCGCGTCTTGGAAAAAAGGGAAGTCAGGCCAGTCGGACGGGCCTACGGCGGTGAATCAGGCTCCACGAGGCCACCCTTTCCGATGTGCGTCGTGAAGTGGGGCACCCACTCCTTCCTGGAAAAATAGGGCTCGACCCGGGTGCACGCATACGGCCTGGTGGGAACGTTGTCAGCGTCAAACGTGGCTATCGGCCAGCGACCGGTGCAGTCCTTCTCGCGGCAGAAACAGACGGTCGCTGCATAGTCTTCGACGAACTGAGGCTCTTCCAGCCGCGATCTTTCCACCAGGATGATCTGTTGTGGGGGTGTGGTCGCGGTCCGGATCGTGCCGAAAGGCGATCGGCGATCCTTCAACAGGAATCGAAGCATTGCGGCTTCATCGTCTTCCCATTCCAGTCCCACGTTGCGGAAATGGATGTCGGCCAGCTTGTTGCGATCATTGGTTTGCAGCGCCTGCAGGAACTCGCTCGCAAGTTTTGCGACTCTCGAGCGGTAAGGCCAGGCATCGGGCGCCGGAACAAGATCGCCGTAGTCGCTGCGAGCGCCGCTGCCCATGCGCCTCAGGAAAGGCTGGCCGCGCCGGGACCGCATCTTTTCCACCCACAAGTAAGGTCCGTCGAAGTAATGGCAGTAGCCGGTGATCATCACGACTTCGTTTTCGCCGGCGGATGAATACAGGCAGTTGCGAATTGTTTCGCAATCCTGCACACGCCCCACGATTGAAACGCTCCGAAAACTTTCGTGGTCGTGACGCGAAATGTTGTCGAGGCCGATCGTCAGCCCGGAAGTCGCCGGATCCTGGGAATCGGTCGGCTGGAGGTAGACACCGTCGACGCTTTCGAACAGCGAGCTTCCCCGCCTGGTTGCGTCAACGGCCACACAGCGCCCCTCGTAGGCGTCCGGATTCGCGGCGATCTGCGCCACCGTCGCCCGCTCCGCATTGCGTGCGGAACACTCCACGGGCTGCTCATCGGCTGAAGATTCAACGGCGGCCAGGAGAAGCACGGCCGCAATCGCCCGCAACAACCTGGTTCGTGCCTGCACGTCCTACCTCAGCACCACGCTGCCGGAATCGGGCCGATCGCGACGGACGAGCTCGACGGGCGAAAAGCCGGTGAAGCGGCGGAACTCGTTGATGAGGTGCGACTGGTCGTAATACCCGCATTGCTCAGCCAATTCGGCCCAGGGCACTTGCCCGTCACCTCGGTTGAGCAAAGCGAGGGCGCCGCGGAATCGATGAATGCGCGCGAGCGACTTGGGGCTCACTCCCACCTGTTGCTGGAAGAGGTTGCCGAGGTGTTTGCGCGTGAAACCCGTCTGGGTCGCCAGCGCTTCGATGGGGATTCGCCCTCCCGTGGCCGCAATGCGATCCACGGCCCAGCGCACCGCCGGATGCACGATGGTGCGCGGTTTCAGGCGCGCCAGCAGCCAGCGTTCGACGCACTTGAACCGCGCTTCGAGAGTCGCCGTATTCAGCAGGCGCTCGCGCAGGGCCAGTGCACCGTCGCCCAGCGCATCCGCGAGCGCGATGATGCGGTCGCTCAGATCTTCCATGTGTTCGCCCAGCCATGGAAACGTGCCATGCGCCGAGAATGCAACACCTAACAATGCATTGCCGTGCGGTGCTTCGGTGTCGATGGGGCCCTGGTGCAGGCCCGAATACCAGACATCGACAAAGGGCACACGCTTCTCGGGCGGACCGGGCTCGACGCGGTATTGCGGCGGCCCCAGGTTGATCAGCAGCTGGCTCTGGCCCGACGGCAAGATGCGGTCGCGCTGGTACGCGGTCTTGCCCTCACCGAACCACATGCTGGCGACAATCTCGCTGAGGCGGGGGTCGGTCTTCCACACGCTCACGCTCCAGTGCCCGATGGGCGACTGGTGGGTGAAAGTCTGGATGCGGCCTTCGTTCATCAGTCGTTGTTCCAGATCCAGGTGAGGATGTCGGGCAGCAACGCACCGCCATGCGCGTCCGAATGCGCGCCGTCGCCCCAGTTGTGCTTCACCTCGTAGCGCGTGCCGAGCGTTCCGTCCTTGTCGGCCTTGGCGTTCGCATATTCGAACGCCGAAAGCATCTGCTGGTTGGCCAGGAACCAGCTGCCATGCTCGTTCGACAGGTCGTTCTCGCCGTCCTGTAGATAGATGCGGATGGGCTTGATGGGATTCTTGCGGATCAGCGTGGGATACAGGTCGCCGCCCGGCGTCATGG
>DASQJS010000159.1:0-14849 GCA_035630995.1 Steroidobacteraceae bacterium
CGAGACCGACGTGAATACGGCCGCCGAGGAATGTGCCGACGGTGAGCACCACCGTGCGCGCGCGGAATTCAATGCCGGTCACGGTGACCACGCCACACACCGCGCCGTTCTCGACGATGAGATCGGCGCACTCCTGCTGGAACAACGTGAGATTGGGCTGGTTCTCGAGCGTGCGGCGAATGAAGGCCTTGTACAGCACGCGATCCGCCTGCACGCGCGTCGCGCGCACAGCCGGACCCTTGCTGGCGTTCAACGTGCGTGACTGGATAGCCGCCGCATCGGCGCCACGCGCCATGACGCCGCCCAGCGCGTCGATCTCTTTGACCAGGTGGCCTTTGCCGATGCCCCCGATGGCGGGGTTGCAGCTCATCTGGCCCAGCGTCTCGATGCTCTGCGTGAGCAGCATCGTGCGCGCGCCCATGCGCGCTGCCGCGAGCGCGGCTTCTGTGCCCGCATGCCCGCCGCCCACGATGATTACGTCAAAAACGCCTGCAGAAGCCACGGAATCGCCGCCAGATCAAGGAGTTAAGGCGGCGGATGGTATATCGGCCAAGGTGTCAACGCCACCGGGGGCACGGCGTTTTCTATCTCAACAGAGCCGAATTCCGGCTTCAGGAGAGAAGACATGAAGAAGTCGAACGTTTTGGCCGGTATCGGTCTGGTCCTTGGGATGGCGATGGTGGGTTCCGCGAATGCCGATACCCCGCGCTATGACGCGCGCCAGCACAACCAGCGCCAGCGCATCGTGAACGGTGTGCAGAACGGCGAGCTGACCATGCGCGAGACGCGCCGCCTTGCCGGTGGCCAGGTGCATCTGAATCGGGTCGAGCGCCGCGCCGAGGCCGATGGAGTGGTGACGCGCCGTGAGCGAGCCCACATGCAGCACGAAGAGAACCAGCAGTCGCGCCGCATCTATCGCCAGAAGCACGACGCCCAGGACCGCAGCTGAACGTAGAACCGTAAGAATGAAGGGCACGTATCGCAGGGTACGTGCCCTTTTTTCACATTCACGGACCCGGCGCAGCCGGTTTTTAATCCCGGGCGCAGCCCGTGGGAACGCCGTGGCATGTATCCTGCGCGCCGCATGATGCGACTTTGCGTTCTGGCAGCGTTGATAGGCTTAGCCGGCCCTGCGGCCGCGACCAGCGTCCCGTCGCAGCTCGCGCTCAAACCGTGCCGCCTCGAGCATCCGGCGCGCATGCTGGCGTTGACCGCAGAGTGCGGCACGCTGACCGTGGCGGAGAATCCCGGGCAACCCGACGGTCGCAAGATCGACCTCTTCGTCGCGCGCGTCCCGGCTATCAGCCTCAACAAGAAACCCGACCCGCTGTTTCTCATCGCCGGAGGCCCCGGCACGTCGGCCGTCGACCTGTACACCTCGTCCGCCGGTTCGTTCGGTCGCGTGCGCCGCGATCGCGACATCATTCTCGTGGACCAACGCGGCACGGGCCGCTCGCATCGGCTCGATTGCGACTATGGCGATCAGAACATCTTCGAGCGCATCGACGAAATCGAAGTTGGCGAGGCCAACATCAAGTGCCGCGATGAGCTTTCGAGGAATGCGGATCTGCGCATGTACACGACCAGTGTCGCGGTGCGTGATCTCGAGCACGCGCGACAGGCTCTCGGGTACGAGCGCATCAATCTCTATGGCAATTCCTACGGCACCCGCGTGGCGCAGCACTATGCGCGCCGCTATCCGAAATCCACGCGCACCGTGATTCTCGACGGCGTCGTAAATCCGGAAGTGGTGCTGGGGCCGGCCATCGCCATCGATGCGGAGAGAGCGCTGGATCGCATCCTCGAGCGCTGCACTGCAAACGCCGACTGCGCCAGGGCGTTCGCCGACCCTGCCGCGGACTATCGCGACCTGCGCGCGCGGCTCACGGCCAAGCCCGAACGAACGATGGTCAGCGACGTCGCCACGGGCAGGCCGATTCATTTCGACTTCACCTCGCGGCATTTGTCCGCCGTACTGAGATTCGCGAGTTACAACGACGACCAGGCCGCACTCCTGCCGCTGTCGTTGCACCTGGCGACGCACGAAGGGAATTTCACGCCGCTCGCCAGCCAGTTCCGCGTATTCGCGAATTCGCTCGAGTCGTCATTCGCCTACGGCATGCACAACAGCGTGACCTGCAGCGAAGATGCGCCGCTGATAGACGCGTCGAAACTCGATCTGACTGTTCTCAAGGCCACGCACATGGGCGCCGAGCAGGTGCAGCAGCTCATCGAAGCCTGCAAGGACTGGCCGAAGGGCGTCATGGATAGCGACCTTCACGCCTCTTTCAAGAGTGCGGCCGCCGCCCTTCTGTTGTCGGGCGCGGATGACCCGGTGACTCCGCCGCAATCCGCCACGATTGCCCAGCGCGCATTCGCCGACAGCAAACACGTGATAATCGCCGGGCATGGCCACGGGCAGCTGGGCGCTCCCTGCGTGGACCGGATCATCGAGGACTTCGTGACGGCGGGTACGGCCCGCGGGCTCGACACGAGTTGCACCAGCAAACTCAAGCCGATGCCGTTTTTCATCACGCTGGCGGGACCCGCACCGTGAAGCCATGTTAGAAGCCCGCGGCCTGTTCAAGTCTTTCGGCAAGGTCGAAGCGGTCCGCGGCGTGAGCTTCGCCGCGCGCGATGGACAGATCACCGGGTTGTTAGGCCCGAACGGCGCCGGCAAGTCCACCACGCTGCGCATGTTGTACACGGTGCTGAAGGCGGACCAGGGCGACGCGTTCATCGATGGCACCAGCGTCACGGCGGATCCGCTGGCGGCGCGGCGGTCGATTGGCGTGCTGTCGCACGGGGCCGGCGTCTACAACAACCTCACCGCGCGCGAGAACATCACCTACTTCGGCGAGCTGCACGGAATGGAACGCGCCGATCGTGACGCGCGCGCCGCCGAACTCATCGAAATGCTCGAGATGCAGCCGTTCGCCGATCGGCTGGCGAAGGGATTTTCGCAGGGGCAGAAGCTCAAGACCGCGCTGGCACGCGCGCTGGTGCACCGGCCGCGCAACCTGTTGCTCGATGAACCCACCAACGGCCTCGATGTGATGGCGGTGCGCAATCTGCGCAAGTTGCTGGGCCAGTTGCGCGACGCGGGTCACTGCGTACTGTTCTCGAGCCACGTCATGCAGGAAGTCGAGCATCTCTGTGACGAAGTCGTGGTGATCAACGGCGGCCAGGTGGTGGCCGCGGGCACGCTGGCGGATATCCGTGCGCGTGTCGCCAACAGTCATCTCGAGGACGCGTTCGTCAGCCTCATGGATGGCGATGGCGGTGAATCGAAATGAGCCTGCGCGGCATCTGGACGGTGTTCCGCAAGGAATTCCGCGAGAACCTGCGCGACCGACGCACGCTGCTGTCGGCGCTGGTGTTCGGGCCCGTGATCAGTCCGATTCTCGTCGCGGTGCTGGTGCAGTTCCTGATTTCGCGCACCGAGACGCAGGCTGACCAGGACATTCCGCTGGCGGTGATTCATGCCGAACACGCACCCAACCTCCTCAATTACCTGGAGGCACGCGGCATAAATATCGTGAAGGTGAAGTTCGACGAGGCGGGTGCGCGCCTGGCGGTCGCCAAACAGACGCACAACATCGTGATGGAGATCCCCCCGGACTTCGGTCAGCGCCTGCAGGCCGGCGAACCCGCGCCGGTGGTCTTGTACTCGGACAGCTCACGCGGCTTCGAACGCCAGGGCGTATCGCGCGTGCGCGCGCTGGTGGCCAACTACGGCATCGAGATTGCGCAGCTGCGTTTTCTCGCACGCGGCATCGATCCGATTTCGGTGCTGCCGATTTCCGTGCAGGAGATCGACGTCTCCACACCCAGCGGCCGTTCGGTATTCGTGCTCAACATGATGACTTACCTGGTGCTGCTGTCGATGTTGTTCGGCGGCCTGTACCTGGCCATCGACGCTACCGCCGGTGAGCGTGAACGCGGCTCGCTCGAAGTGCTGCTCACTTCACCCGTACCGCGCGAGCACCTGATCTACGGCAAGATCCTCGCGGCGGCGGCATACATGTTCATCTCGCTGGTGCTCACGGTGACGATGTTCGCGCTGGCCATGAGCTTCGTGGGCCTGGAGCGGCTGGGGGCGTCCGCAAACCTGGGGCCCGCACCCGCGGCACTGCTCGTGGGCTGTTGCGCGTCGCTGATCCTGTTCGGTTCGGCCTATCTCACCATCATCTCCGCCTTCGCCAAGACCTATCGAGAGGCGCAGACCTATCTGCAACTCGTGGTGACGATCCCGACCATGCCGCTGATCTTCGCGGGACTGTTGGGCCTGCAGACCAAGACGTCGCTCATGTTCGTGCCGTTCCTGAGCCAGCACCTGTTGATGACGACCGTCGTACGTGCTGAACAGATCGAACCGCTGCACATTCTGGTGTCGATCGGAAGCACTCTGGTGTACGGAGCGGTGCTCACGTACATAGCCGGCCGGCTGTACCGGCGCGAGGCGCTGTTAGGCTGACTTCTTGCGGATCGGGTGAACGCCCGGCGGCAACTCGGCCGTGCGGTGCTGCGCGAGCAACGCGCGGTAGCGAAAGATTTCCGTATCGGTGTATTCGCGCGCTTCGATTTCGAAGCGATTGTCCCAGTAGCCGCGGCGAAAACATTCGATGAGATAACGCGGGATGGTCAGCTCGCCCGTGCCCCACTGGCGGATGACGTGGAAGTATTCGTGCAGCACCAGCGGACCATCGGCGAAAAACTCCTTGCCGCTGCCGCGCAGGTAGATCCGGTTCGGGCGCGTGGTGGCGATGGCCCGCCAGTGGAAGCGAACGAAGATGCTGTACTGGACGACCTTGATTTTCCCGACGGATTCGCCGAACAGGCTCTCGAGTGCGAGCTGAACATCTCTCGGGGGATAACAACGATTACCAAACCACATGTCACTTCCCTATGCAGAAGGAACCGAAGATACGGCCTAACAAGTCGTCCGCGGTAAAGACACCGGTTATTTCCTCGAGCGCCTGCTGGCCCTGGCGCAATTCCTCGGCCACCAGTTCGCCGGCGCGCCGCTGGGTGAGCGTGCGGGCGGCCGTCTCGACGCATTCTCGCGCCCGCGCCAGCGCTTCGAGATGCCGGCGCCGTGCGGAAATGGTTCCACTGCCCGCGACCTGGAAGCTCACGCTGTCCTTGAGGTGCGCCCTCAAGACGTCGAGCCCCAGGCCCGTGACGGCCGACACGTGAATTCGCGGCGGACCTGCCAGGGTGTCCGCGATGGGCAATCCCTCACCCAGGTCGATCTTGTTGAACAGCAGCGTGACGGGCACGTTCGCCGGCAGTCGAGCGCGCTCGTCGTCGAAGGCGCGGCCATCGGGATCGGTGGAGGTATCGATGACGAACAGCACGCGGTCGGCGCGGGACATCTCGGCGGTCGCGCGCTTCACGCCTTCCCGCTCCACGACATCGTCCGAATCCCGCAGGCCTGCGGTGTCGAGCACGTGCAGCGGCAATCCGTCGATGTCGATGCGCTCGCGCAGCACATCGCGCGTGGTGCCCGGAATGGCGGTGACGATCGCCGCTTCGTATCCCGCCAACCGGTTGAGCAGGCTGGATTTGCCGGAGTTCGGCCGGCCCGCGAGCACCACGGTCATGCCGTCACGCAGCAGCCGGCCCTGGCTCGCAGCCGCGGAAACGGCATCGAAATGGCCGCGCACGGTAGCTAGCCGCTCCTGCAGCTCCAGGTCGCCGAGAAAGTCGACTTCATCCTCGGGAAAATCGATGGCGGCTTCCACGTAAGTTCGCAAGTCGATCAGTGAATCGGTGAGTCCCTGGACCATGCCCGAGAACTCACCTTGCAGGGAGCGCATGGCAGCGCGTGCCGCTTCGCGCGAGCCCGCATCGATGAGGTCGGCCACGGCTTCGGCCTGGGCGAGATCAATCTTGTCGTTGTGAAAAGCGCGCTCGGTGAACTCTCCCGGGCGCGCGCGCCGCGCGCCGAGCTCGAGACAGCGCTCGATCAGCTGCTCCACGATCACGGGTCCACCGTGGCCCTGCAGCTCGAGCACATGCTCGCCGGTGTACGACAGCGGGCCGGGGAAAAACAGCGCAATGCCAATGTCGATCGGATTGCCGGCTCGGTCGACGAAGCGCGAAAGAGTCGCGTGACGCGGCTTTGGCAGTTCACCGACGAGCGTCGCGGCGATTTCCGGTGTCTTGGGGCCCGACACGCGCACGACGCCGACCCCGCCTCGTCCGGGCGGTGATGCCGCTGCCACTATGGTGTCGGGGTGACTCATACATGCAGCGGCCCTGGCGCCGCTGGTGAGCAGTCTACGCCCGTTGCCGCATGCCGCCGTTCGCTGCAGCGCGTCAGCCGATGAGAGAAGGCGCGGTTATTTCTTCCGCGCCCGGCCCGCGTTAGTCCGCTATCTCTTGCGGGCCGCGTCTTCGGCAGTGATTTTCCGGTTGATGTTCCACTGCTGCAGGATGGACAAGCCCGTGTTGGTGACCCAGTACAACACCAGGCCGGACGGGAACAGCGCGAACATCACGGAGAACACGATGGGCATGAGCTGGAAGATTCGCGCCTGCACCGGATCCGGGGGCGGCGGGTTCAGCTTCGATTGACCCCACATCGCGAGGCCGTTCAGCACCGGAAGGATGAAGTACGGGTCACGCGCCGACAGGTCGTTGATCCAGCCGAAGAACGGCGCCTGGCGCATTTCGACGCTCTCGAGCAGCACCCAGTAGAACGCCAGGAACACCGGCATCTGGATGAGCATGGGCAGGCAGCCGGCGAGAGGGTTCACCTTTTCCTGCTTGTACAACTCCATCGTTGCCTGGCCGAGCTTGGTGCGGTCGTCCTTGTAGGTTTCCTGAAGGATCTTCATGCGCGGCGCGAGCGCGCGCATGCGCGCCATCGAGCGGCCAGCCTTCTCCGACAACGGATAGAAGAGCAGCTTGAGCATGAACGTCACGAGAATGATCGCAAGGCCCCAGTTCTTGACGATCGAGTGCGCATGATCGAGCAGCCAGAACAGCGGCCGCGAGATCAGCGTGAGTACACCGTAGTCCGCGACACGGCTGAGTTCCGGATGCAGGGTCTCGAGCTGCTTCTGCAGCTTCGGGCCGACGAACAGAGTTTCTTTGATCGTCCTGGTAGCTCCCGGCGCCACGGTCTGCACTTCACCCAGCGACGTCAAAACGTATTCACGGCCCTTCACGCCCATGGTGAACGTGTGCGGTGTTTCGTGATCGGGGACGACCGCGCTCACGAAATGATGCTGCATGCCGGCGATCCAGCCGTTCGTGACCTTGATCGACAGGGTCGCGTCGTCGGTCTTTTCGATATTGAGCTTCTTGTACTTGTCGCCTTCGCCAAAGGCCGGTCCACGCGTCGCGTAGCTTTCGACCTTGAACATGGAACGCTCGACCGGCGGGTCCGATCGCACGATGCGCGCGTATGACACGGCATGCCACGGGGCCTGTGTGCCGTTCACGATCTGATACTCGAGATCGATGGCGTACATGCTTCGCTTGAAGACAAAGGTCTTGGTGACCGTGACGCCTTTGCCATCGGTCCAGGTCAGCGGCACACGAAGCTCGTCCTGGCCGGCAGCGAGCGTGAAGCTGTCGGCGGGAGCCGTGAACGTCGCCAGGTGCGAGGGCCCGTTCGGATCATCCGAACTGGCGAGGCCAGTGCGCAGCACGTAATTGGTGGTCGGCGCATCGGTGTTGAACAACACCACGGGCGCAGCTTCACCCTTGATCAGCGGATAACCGGGCAGCTCGGCTCGGACAAGGGTCCCACCCGTCAGCGAGATATCGAGCACCAGCACGTCCGTCGTCACGCGAATCTTGCGGGTCTTGGCGCTCTCGATGTCGGGGCCGGCGGCCGCCTGCTGGGTCGCCACGGCGGGCACCGCGTCGCTGGCAACCGGCGCGTCGGTCGCTGGTTGTACCACCTGCGGGACAGCATCCGCGATATCCGACGGCTTTGGCGCGCCGGAGCTGTCAGTTTCAACGGCTCCGGTGGAGGTCGTTACCGGCTTCGCACCGTAGTCGATCTGCCACTGCGAATAGTTGAGCCACAAGGCGAGCGCGACGGCCAGCCATAAAAAGACGCGAATGTTATTGGTCATGCGAATGATTGAGACAGGCCGGGACCGGATCGAATCCGCCTTCGTGCCAGGGGTGACAACGGGAAATCCGTTTGATGGTGAGCCACACGCCGCGCAGGGCGCCGTGGGTTTCGATGGCTTCGATCGCGTACTGCGAGCACGTCGGGTAGAAACGGCAGCGCGGCCCGAGCAGCGGGCTGATGGCGAGCTGGTACCCGCGGATCAGATATTTCAGGACGAAGCGCATGTCGTTGCGACGCGTTGCCAAAGGGTCGCGAGGCTAGCACGCAGCGTTGCCGCCGGTGCTTCACGCGCGGGAAATTTTGCGGCCACCACGATGTCCACTGCCGGAAGCCCGTGCTGGGCCAGTCGGAAACTCTCGCGCACCAGGCGTCGCAGTCGATTTCGCGCCACGGCATTGCCAGCAGTTTTCACCGCCACGGCAAGTCCCACGCGGGCATGCGTGAGCCCGTTGGGCTTGACGCGAAGTCCGAAGAATCGGTCGTCGATGCGCCGCCCACCGGCATAGATCGCATCGAACTGCAGCTTGCTGCGCAGGCGCAGTTCTGCGCCAAAACCTAAACGACGTGGTGTGGGCTGCATTGCGGCCCGCTGTGGACGAGCTCCCGCGTCTTTAAGGGACGATCTTCTTGCGGCCCTTGGAGCGGCGGCGTGCAAGGACCTTTTTCCCACCCGTGGTTTTCATGCGGGCGCGAAAACCCGTAGCGCGTTTGCGCTTGATCTTGCTCGGCTGATAAGTGCGTTTCATGGTGATCGGCCCGAAGCCGCTGATATCCCGGAAAAAAGGGCGGGAAGGTTACGCAGCAGGGCGTCCGGGTGTCAATACAATCCGGTCAGGAACGGCTAGACTTCGCACCCTTTTTTCCGGCCCGAGTCCCAAACGGATCCATCTGTGACTGCAGCGTCTCGCGATACATCACAGCTGGATGGCGGCACGCTCTGGATGCGCTGCATGCGCGCCCTGGAGGACGAGCTGCCGGGCGATCACTTCAACATGTGGGTTCGCCCCCTGCAGGCGGTCGAAAGCAGCGGGGCCCTCAAGTTGCTCGCTCCGAACCGCTTTGCCGTGGACTGGGTGAATGCCCACCTATTGTCGCGTCTGGGCGAGATCGTGCGGAGGTTTGTCGAGGGGGATGCTCCGATCGTGACCGTCGAAGTGGGTTCGCGCGCCCCGGAGCTGGTGCAGCCGGTTGAGGCGGCCGCCAACGGCGCTGCGCGCCCCAAGCGCAGCGAAGGCATCGTCGTCGGGGTCCGGCTGAATCCGGATTTCACGTTCAACGGTTTCGTCGAGGGCAAGAGCAATCAGCTCGCGAAGGCCGCGGCGGTGCAGGTCGCCGAGAATCCAGGACGAGCCTACAACCCGCTGTTCATCTATGGCGGTGTCGGTCTCGGCAAGACGCATCTCATGCAGGCCGTGGGTCACACCATCAAGGCGCGCGATCCGGAAGCGCGGGTTGCCTACATTCACTCCGAGCGTTTCGTGAGCGACATGGTGATCGCGCTTCAGCACAACAAGATGAACGAGTTCAAGACAGCGTATCGCTCGCTCGACGCGCTGCTCATCGACGACATTCAATTTTTTGCGAACAAGGATCGCTCGCAGGAAGAATTTTTCCACACGTTCAACGCGCTGCTCGAAGGGCAGCAGCAGGTCATCGTCACGGCCGACCGTTATCCGAAAGAAGTTTCGGGCCTGGAGGAAAGGCTTAAATCCCGCTTCGGCTGGGGGCTGACGGTAGCCATCGAGCCGCCGGAACTCGAAACCTGCGTCGCGATTCTCATCGGCAAGGCCCAGGCCGCGAACGTGATGCTTCCGGAAGAAGTGGCCTTCTTCATCGCGAAACGAATTCGTTCCAACGTGCGCGAGCTCGAGGGCGCATTGAAGCGCGTGATCGCGAATTCGCGATTCACGGGCAAGGCCATCACGCTGGATTTCACCAAGGAAGCGTTGAAAGACCTGCTGACATTGCAGGCGAAATTGATCACTATCGAAAACATCCAGAAGACGGTTGCCGACTACTACAAAGTTCGCGTGGCAGATCTGCTTTCAAAACGCCGTAGTCGTTCCATCGCGCGACCGCGCCAGGTTGCTATGGCGCTCGCGAAAGAATTGACGACGCATAGCCTTCCGGAAATCGGTGACGCTTTCGGCGGGCGAGATCACACCACGGTGCTGCATGCCTGCGGTCGAATCCGGGAATTGCGCGTGGCTGAACAGCGAGTGGGTGAGGATTATCAAAACCTGTTGAGAACCCTGACCGGATGACTGTGGAATGCCTGTGGACAGTTTTGTGGACAACTTTGTCCACAGATCACACACAGGGGATCATCAGGCTGTGGGTAAGTTCGTTAGGTAGGGAATGAGGGGCAAGAGACTGATTGGCAGATGGTTTTGGATTAATCCCCATCATCCACAGGCTCTACTGCTGCTACTACTGGCTTTAAATCATTAAGAACAGAAGGCAATCGCATGAAGCTCTCCGCGACCCGCGAGCAAATTCTTGCTCCGCTCCAAAGTGTCATTGGTGTCGTCGAACGTCGGCAAACCATGCCGGTTCTCTCCAATGTGCTGCTGGCTGCGCGAAATAACCGCGTCAGCGTGACCGGTACGGATCTCGAGGTGGAGCTGGTCGCGACCAGCGATGCAACCGTTCAGCAGCCAGGGGACATCACGGTCCCGGGCCGAAAACTGCTGGATATCTTTCGTGCGCTGCCCGAGAAAACGGCGGTAACGGTCGCGACTGACGGTGAACGTGTATCGATCAAGGCGGGAAAATCGCGTTTCACGCTCTCCACTCTTCCGGCCGCTGAGTTTCCCATCGTCGAAGAAATCAATGCCCAGCAAACGTTGACCCTCTCGCAGGGAGATTTCAGACGTTTGATCGATAAGACGCACTTTTCAATGGCACAGCAAGACGTTCGCTACTATTTGAACGGACTTTTGCTCGAAACCGACGGAAAAATCCTGCGCGCCGTGGCTACAGACGGCCACCGGCTGGCGCTGTGCGAGGCGGAGCTCGAATCGAAGGCGAAGACGAACCAGCAGGTCATCCTGCCGCGCAAGGGTGTGCTCGAGCTTCAGCGCATTCTGGGCGGCGATGGCAACGTAGACTTGGCGATCGGTACCAGCCACGTTCGTGCCCAGATCGGCGACATTCGCTTTACTTCGAAGCTCATTGACGGCCGTTTCCCGGAATATGGTCGGGTGATTCCAGCGAATCCAACGAAGCAGGTCGAAGCGGATCGAGAAGGATTGCGCCAGGCGCTGCAACGGACCGCCATTCTCTCGAATGAGAAGTATCGCGGAGTTCGCATCAATTTGAAGTCAGATCTCGTCACGATCCAGGCACATAACCCCGAACAGGAAGAAGCCGAGGATCAGGTCGAGGTCACGTACACGGGCGATGAAGTTGAGATCGGCTTCAATGTCACCTACCTCCTCGACGCGCTCGCGGCTGTGGATTCCGACAAGGTCATCCTCGGACTTACCGACGGCAATAGCAGTTGCCTGGTTCGCGCGGCCGGCACGACCAACTGCAAGTACGTCGTCATGCCGATGCGGCTCTAAAGCTCCCAGGGCGTTGCGGTTCCGATGCCTCTCGCAGAGCTGCGCGTCGAGAACCTCCGCTGCATCGAGTCCGCGGTCCTCGAGTTTTCGCCCGAGCTGAATCTCATCGCCGGCGAAAATGGCGCCGGCAAAACCTCGATTCTCGAGGCGATCTTCCTGCTTGGGCGTGGACGTTCGTTCCGGACCAGGAGCAGCGAGCGGCTCATTCGTTACCACCAGCCGAAACTCACCGTATTCGGCCGTACCGACGATTCGCCAACCAGGCAGGCCGGAATCGAAGTCGCCGCAGATGGCGGCACACGCGCCCGGATAGACGGGGAGGCAGCCACGTCGCTGCTCGAGCTCTCCGGAGTCCTGCCGGTCCAGGCGATAGATCCTGAAATCCACAAGCTTGTGGACCAGGGGCCGGAACGGCGCCGCCGGTGGCTCGACTGGTTGGTGTTCCACGTGGAACCAAGTTTTGGCATCCAGTGGGCCAGGTACAACCGGGCACTCAAACAACGGAATGCGTCCCTGAGGGTCGGGGGAGAGAGCTCCGCTTGGGATGCCGAGCTGATCCGAAATGGCATCGCCATTACTGAATCGAGGCAGCGCGCACTCAGCCGGCTCGTCCCGTGCCTCGAACAGACCTTTGAGCGCTTCGGGGGACTGGACGTGTCCGTCGGCTTCACCACGGGCTGGCTGGCTGGCACTTCGTTCGAGGAAGCACTGCGCACGCATGCGGAGCGGGATCGCGCTCGAGGCACCACGACCGCAGGCCCCCACAGGGCCGATGTAACTCTTCGTCGGAACCAGCGGATTGCACGCGAAACTCTTTCACGTGGGCAGCAGAAGCTCACGGCCGTAGCCATGATCGTGTCGCAACTGCGGCTTCTGCAGGAGGAGCTCAACCTGCGCGCGGTACTGCTTCTGGATGACCCGGCGGCAGAACTCGACGATAAAAACCTTCAGCGATTGTTCGAAGAACTCTCGGCTCTTCGGTGCCAAATGATCGCCACTTCGCTCACGCAAGAAACCGCGCTTTTTCAAGCACCTAAAGCGACGTTTCACGTGGAACAGGGAAGGGTTATCCGGGTATAATTCGCGCCCGTTTTCCCGAGTCAGTCATGGCCAACGACGACGTCTACGACTCCAGCAAAATCAAGGTCTTAAAGGGTCTTGATGCAGTGCGCAAAAGACCCGGCATGTACATCGGTGACACCGATGACGGCACAGGCCTTCACCACATGGTTTTCGAGGTTGTGGATAACGCCATCGACGAGGCGCTGGCGGGCCATTGCGACCGCATCGTCGTCACCATCCACGCTGACGAATCCGTCACCGTCTCGGACAACGGTCGCGGCATTCCGACCGACATCCATCCCGAAGAGGGCCGTTCTGCAGCCGAGGTCATCATGACCGTCCTGCACGCTGGCGGTAAGTTCGATGACAGCTCTTACAAAGTCTCCGGCGGCCTGCACGGCGTCGGCGTCTCGGTCGTCAATGCGCTTTCCGACCACCTCTGGCTGACCATCAATCGGGATGGCAAGGCCCACAAGATGGAATTCCGCCTCGGTGACCCCGTGGCGCCCCTGGCCATCGCCGGCGATACCACCGAGAAGGGCACGGTCGTCCGCTTCAAGGCCAGCCCGACCATCTTCACGAACATCACGTTCGACTACGAGATCCTCGCCAAGCGGCTTCGCGAACTCTCGTTCCTCAACTCGGGCGTGCGAATCGAGCTCATCGACGAGCGCGAAGCCAAGAACGACGTGTTCCAGCACGAAGGCGGACTGCAGGAGTTCGTCAAACACCTCAACCGTTCCCGCACCGGCATCCACCCCTCTGTGTTCTGGTTCCGCACGCAGGAAGGCCCCATCGGCGTGGAAGTGGCGATGCAGTGGAACGACTCGTACACCGAGTCCATGTTCTGCTACACGAACAACATCCCGCAGAAAGACGGCGGCACCCATCTCTCCGGTTTCCGCGCGGCGCTCACACGCACGCTGAACGACTACATCGAAAAAGAGATGGCGGCGAAAAAGGAGAAGGTCCCGACCACGGGTGACGACTCCCGCGAAGGCCTCACGGCCATCCTCTCGGTCAAACTACCCGACCCGAAGTTCTCTTCGCAGACCAAGGAAAAGCTGGTCTCGTCGGAAGTGAAGGGCGTGGTCGAGTCCGCGGTCACCGAGAAGCTTTCCGAATTCTTGTTAGAGCATCCGAACGAAGCGAAGGCCATCGTCGGCAAGATCATCGACGCTGCGCGTGCACGCGAAGCCGCGAGAAAAGCCCGTGAAATGACGCGCCGTAAAGGCGCGCTCGACATCGCCGGACTTCCGGGAAAACTCGCCGACTGCCAGGAAAAAGATCCGGCGCTGTGCGAAATCTTCATCGTCGAGGGTGACTCGGCAGGCGGCTCCGCCAAGCAGGGCCGTGATCGCCGCACGCAGGCCATCCTGCCGCTCAAGGGAAAGATCCTGAACGTCGAGAAGGCGCGCTTCGACAAGATGCTGCAGTCCGCCGAAGTCGGCACGCTGATCACCGCGCTCGGCTGCGGCATCGGGCGCGACGAGTTCGACATCAACAAGCTGCGCTATCACCGCATCATCATCATGACGGACGCGGACGTCGACGGTTCGCACATCCGCACGCTGCTGCTCACGTTCTTCTACCGGCAGATTCCGCTGCTCATCGAGCGCGGGCACATCTACATTGCCCAGCCGCCATTGTTCAAAGTGAAGCGCGGCAAGCAAGAGGTCTACGTCAAGGACGAGCTCGAGCTCAACACCATGTTGCTGGCCTCGGCTCTCGACGACGCGGCGCTGCACGTCAACAGCGCGGCACCCGCGCTCTCGGGCCCTGGTCTGCAGGGGCTCGCACGCCAGTACATGGAAGTGCAGGCCATCATCAAGCGCTGGGCTCGTCGCTACGACGAACGATTGCTCGACCAGCTCATCTACATGCCGGCGGTCAGCGCCGCCGAGTTCGAACGCGCCGACTGGATGCGTGACTGGACTCGCGATCTCGCCCTGCATCTGAACGGACTGTCCGACAGCCCGCGCAGCTACCGCGTCGAGCTGCGCCAGGTCGACGGCCACCCCAGACGCGTGCTCGTCAGCAAGACCGAACATGGTTCGATCACCGAGAAGGCGCTGCCCAGGGAATTCTTCGAATCGGCCGAATACAGGCGCATCGTCGAGCTC